>DATJIN010000039.1:0-3106 GCA_035493275.1 Sphingomonas sp.
AGCGAAAAGCGCTTTACGCGCGTGGTCGGCATCGGCCGCGATGCCGCCGGCAACCTGGCTGTGCTCGACAACCCATGGGGCGGCAGTTGGGACCTTGGCCGCAACGGCGCGACCAGCATTCACGTGTACGACGCCGCCGGCAACCTCACCACCACACTGCAATCGCTGAACTTCGAAGGCAACGGCGCGCCGGACCCGCTCACCGATGGCGCGCTTTTCTTCGGCGGCACCCATGTTTACGGCGGCACCGCGGGCGGCTCAACCGGCGGCACGTTAGTCGCGAACACGGTAGACCCGATCACGTACCCCGACGATCCGCGCTTGAACATCAACAACCCGGAGCGCGACACGCACTTCGCGCAACTCGCCGCCGTGGGTCCGAACCGGATTCTCGCGGCATCGGGGCAGAACCCGGCGACGTTCTACCTTTATCACTTCAGTCCGCAGAGCGGCTACATCGCGGTACCGGACGCCACGCTGCCCGGCGCCGTATTCGGTACGACGCGCCCGGTCACAGGCGGCTTCAGCCTCGACAGCAAAGGCGGCATCTGGGCGGGCCTCGATCGCACGAACCAGATCTTCCACTATCCGCTGGCAGGCGTCGATGCGACCGGCAAGCCGGCCTGGGGACCCGCCATCACAGCGCTCGTGCCGGTTTCGATCCGGCCGCTGACGCGCATCGTCTATCTCGCGGATAGCGACACGATGATTCTCGGGCAAGGCGTGGTCGGCAGCGCCGACTACACGTCGATGGGCAATCGCATCGAGGTCTATCACGGCTGGGCGGCGGGCAACCAGAAGACGCCGAATCCGGTCATCACGTTCCCGGGTGGCGTGGAGCCGAAGTCGATCGCGGCGGCGGGCAATTACCTGTTCGTCGGCTACATCACGTCGCCCAATATCGACGCCTACAATCTGACGTCGGGCTCGCTCGACATGACGCTCGCCAATACGAATCCCGCGCAGGTGAGCCTCGGCGCCAATGTCGATTCGATGTATGGCGTGCGCGCGTATCTGCGTTCGACGGGCGAGTATGTGGTGACGAAGGACAATTACAACGACTCGAACCTCGTCATCTATCGCTGGACGCCGGGAACGGCGGCAGCGGCGGCGGCGGCGCCGTAATAAATGAACAGCGCCGCCAGAAACAAAACACTCCCGCGCCGACATCGCACATGCCCCCGAAACTTCACAAAAGCCTTTCATTTCGTTTATAGCGGCCTTCGCTGTGACCGACGCTCGCAGCTAATGTGATCGCTTCCCCTATAGCTGTACACGGATCGGCACGCCCGAAACCGCACTTTCGCGTGTATGGCCAAATATTCGTGCTATGCACGCCAACGGGCACCGATGCTGCGATGGTTCTTCGTTCAGGCGCGGCAAGCCGCAGATCGGGCGACGCCGCGCGAACATCCACGCTCGTCCAGGATCGTCATCGATGAACTCATCGCCGTTTGCCACAGGCTATATCCACCATGTCGCGTTGACCGTACCGGACGCCGAAGCGTACAAAAACTGGCTCGCCTCGATGCTCGGCTTCCGCGTTCAACGGGAATTTCCGTTCAATGGCATGCAATTCGTCTGGATGTCGCCTGAGGGTTCCGACTCGCCCATCATCGAAGTGATCGGCGGCGGCCTGCGCGACGAACCCGAGGAAAGCTCGCCGCTCGCGAGGCGAGGCCTCCATCACGTGTGCCTGCATGTGCGCAACGTCGACGACGTCATGACGAAGCTCAAGCAGCACGACGTCACCGTGCTGGTCGAAATGCCGGTCGGGCCGCCTGGCAGCGGTGTAAAACGCGCGTCGTTTATTTCGGACCCCTGGGGAAATGTGTTCGAGTTTGCCGAACTGGAGGGCGATGCCTGACCCAAAGCTGACGAACTCTCCGCCGTTCGACAGCCCGCGGCATATCGTCGAAAATGCGGCTTTCGTGCGGAGAACCGATCGTGGATCAACTCGCCACCTTGCTGACGCTTGCCGGCGTACTGCTGCTGAGCATTGCCACCCCGGGGCCGAACTTCGTCATCGTCACATCGACCGCGGTCGCATCGCGACGCGCCGGTCTCGCCACGAGCCTCGGACTTGCCGCGGCCTCCGGCACCTGGGCGCTTATTGCTATCGCCGGGCTGAGCTTCGTCGTCACGCATGTAAGCTGGATCGAAACCGCGCTGCGGCTAGCCGGCGCCACCTATCTGATCTGGATCGGCGCGAAAATGATCTGGACCGCGCGCCAGTCCCAGCCGCTGGATGAACAAAAACAAACCGCTGCTTCCGGTTGGGCCGCGGCCAAGAAGGGCTATTTCGTCAGCATGACGAATCCCAAGGCCGTGGCGTTCTACGGCAGCATCTTTGCGGTGATGGTGCCCGCGCGTGCGCCGACATGGTTCGACACAACCGTGGTCGCGCTCGCGATCGTCATTTCGTGCGGCTGGTACTGCGCAATGGCGCTGCTCGCTTCGCACCCCGTCGTGCGCCAGATATTGATTCGCCGCAAGGCGGCGCTCGACAGAGCGGTCGGCGTTCTGCTCGTCGCGCTCGGCGGGCGCATGCTCGTGGCCCGCTAACCGGACTCCGACGCGCGCCGATCGTCGCAGGGCAAAGCGCCGCGCCTCGCCGCAAGCGCGCCCGTTCGACACCGTCTCCCAAATCGTCGACAATGTCCGCGACCAGCCGGACCCAATGCGGCGCATTCGCCTCGATGCGAATGCCCGCGCATCTCGCAACCAGCCAGAATGGGATGGAGACAGCTTAATGAAATGCACAATCGTGGGATCCCGCTATTTCGGCGCATCGGTGCTCGAAGCGTTTCGCGCCGACGGCATTGAAATTGCCGGCGTAGTCGCCCCTGCCGCCGACGACCGCCTCGCCGCGGCGGGCCGTGCGGCCGGACTGCCGACCGCGATCCACGACAACCCCAGGCTCGTCGAAGCAAGCGCGATTCCCGAAGGCACCGACCTGATCATTGCCGCCCACACGCATGCGCGCGTCAACGACGAAGCGCTGGCGCGCTCGCGCCTCGGCGGCGTCGGCTATCACCCGTCGCTGCTGCCGCGCCACCGCGGCATCGCGGCGGTCGAATGGACGATACTCGAAGGCGACCCGATC
>DATJIN010000040.1:0-14779 GCA_035493275.1 Sphingomonas sp.
ATCGATCGAAGCCGCCGGGCTCGATCCCGACAATCTGCCCGCAGGTGATTACAAGACGATGGATTTCGGCGGCGGCAATTCGTCCAAGTCCAAAGCATGGCGCGACATCTGGGGCTCAGGCCAGGGCATCGGCGCGGTCAAAGAACATCACAGCGTTGCCGATTACGTCGCACGCCTAATGGCGGAATACCGCGCCGCGAAGGCTGAGCTCGACGCCAAGTTCATCGGATGACCGCAGCAGACCTGCTCGCCAGTGAATTCGCCAATCACGCGCAGATCGTTGCCGCACACGCCGCCGAACAACCGGATGAGATTGCCGTCGTCGATGCCGAGCGGCGCATCTCGTGGCGCGATTTCAACGCGCTGGTCGATCGCACCGCCGCGCGTTTGCAGGCCGAAGGCACCGGTCATGGCGATAACGTCGCAATCTGCGGTTACAATTCGATCGCATATGCGGCGGTGTTCATCGGCGCGCTGCGCATTGGCGCGGCCGCCGCGCCGCTGACCTCCTCAGCCAGCGCGGAAGCGCTTGGACAGATGTTGCATGACAGTGCCGCAACACATCTGTTCGTTGACAACAGTTTTGACATCCCGCTCGCCGCCGGCGTCACCCGCGTCGACCTTGCGACGCTCGATGGTTGGGGCAGCGGCAAGCCGACGCCCGTTAGCGTGAGCCCGAGTGACCCTTTCAATATTATCTACTCCTCGGGCACGACAGGCACGCCCAAGGGCATCGTCCAGAGCCACGCGATGCGCTGGGCCTATCTCAAGCGAATACTGCCGCTCGGTTATTCGCGCGATACCGTCACGATCAACGCCACGCCGCTCTATTCGAACACCACGCTCGTCAGCTTCCTGCCGCAGCTGATGGCGGGCGGCCGCTGCGTGCTGATGCGCAAGTTCGACGCGCGAGGCTTCCTCGAGCTCGCCGAACGCGAGCGCGCGACGCACACCATGCTCGTGCCGGTCCAATACCGCCGGATCATGGCGCTGCCCGATTTCGACACGTTCGACTTGTCATCGTTCCAACTCAAAAGCAGCACCAGCTCGCCTTTCGATCCTGCGCTGAAAGCCGATGTCCTCAATCGCTGGCCGGGCGGCCTCGTCGACAGCTACGGCATGACGGAAGGCGGCGCTTCGACCATCCTCATTGCCCACGCCCGTCCCGACAAGCTGCACACCGTCGGCCGCGTCGCCGAAGGGTCCGAAATGCGGCTAATCGATGAAGATGGCGTCGAAGTCCCGCCCGGCGAAATGGGGGAGATCGTCGGGCGTGGGCCGATGATGATGACCGGCTATCGCAACCGCCCCGAAGCGACCGCTGAGTCGATGTGGATCAGCCCCGAAGGCGTCCGCTTCCAGCGCCAAGGCGATGTCGGCCGCTTTGACGAAGACGGTTTCCTCATCCTGATGGACCGCCGCAAGGACGTCATCATCTCGGGTGGGTTCAACATTTATCCGAGTGACCTAGAGGCCGCGCTGCTCGAGGAGCGCGGCGTGATCGAGGCCGCGGTGGTAGCCGCACCCAGCGCCGATTGGGGCGAAACGCCCGCGGCGTTCGTCGTCCTCGCTGACGGCGCCGATGCTCACGCGATCCTCGCCGCCGCCAACAACCGCCTCGGCAAAACGCAGCGCATCACCTCAATTCACCAAATCGACCGCCTGCCGCGATCGGACATCGGCAAAATCCTCAAACGCGAACTCCGCGACAAATTATTGGCCTAAAAATCGCGGCAACCACGTTCTGGTGGAGAGGTTTTTAACCTTGCCGCGCGCAAAAGACGGCACTGGCAGCGCAGGTTTCGCATGATTCTCAACGCGTTTCGTAAGAATGACGACGAACAGGCGCGGGCGCAGGCGCGTGTCGATGCGATCGTTGCGGCCACGCGCGCCAAGGCCGTGGCCGCCGAGGCGCCCAAGCGCAACGTCTACCGCGCACCGGACATCCTGCCGCTGGTGCCGAGCACCGACCCGATCGACCAGCGCATCCAGGAGGAGCTCTCGACCGTCCGCCGCATGGTCGAAGCCCTAGGCGACGAACTGTCCGGCGATCCGATCCTGCTGATGCGCTATCAGCAAGCGTTACAGAGCGTCGATTTGATGGCGCAAACGCTCGGCCACCTCGCTTGTGTCATCGGAAGCCAAGACCGCGCCGAAGCGATCGATCGTATCGGCATGGCCAGCTTGAAAGCGCGCCTGACGCGCGGTGTCTTGACCGACGCCGTGGCGCTGCACCGCTCCGACGCCAACCCCTTTTCCTGAAGCAACGCTGCGTCGACGCTGCTAAGGCCGCTCCGCCATCAGGCTGCGCACCAGCGGCTGCATCCGTTCGTCGAACCGCGCGAGCACGACATGGTCTTCCGCCGTCTCGAACAGCGTGACCAGCTGCTGTCCATTCCAACGGTGCAGGGCATAAGCGGGCGGGTCGGCGATGATCATCGGGCGTTGGTCGGGGGTGTCCGGGTCGATCGGCGCAAGTTCGAGCGCGACTTGCGGGGCGGTTGAAGCACAGATCGACACGACGGTGCCCTCCCATGGCGCGACAACCGAACGATGCAGATGCCCGCTGACGATTCCGCGCACTTGCGTATGACCTGCGATCGCTGCGGCGAAATTGGCGACCCATTCTTCGCGCGGATGGGTGTTCATCCATTCGATACCCGACTCAACGGGCGGATGGTGCATGACGATCAGCGTCGGCGCGTCGGGTGCCTCGGCCAATCGTGCCGCCAGCCACGCCTTGCGCTCGGCGCAAAAACCGCCGCCGTGGCGGCCATCCTCAAGCGTATCGACGATGATCAACCGCAACCCGCCGGCGTCACGCACATATTGGACGAACCCGCCGTCGGCGTGTTCGGGGAACACACTCGCGAAATTGATGCGGTCGTCATGATTGCCCATGCAGTATAGTACGGGAAACGGCAGGTCGGCGAAGGCCTCGCGCACCGTCTCGTAACTCTCGGCATCGCCGCGATCGACCAGATCACCGGTCGCCAGCAACAGGTCCGGTTGCGGTGTCATGCGGGTCAACGCCGCAAGCGTCGCGTTAAGCCGGCGCCGGTTGAACTCATCAGGATTGCCGGGGTCAAATCCAAGGTGAATATCGGTGACCTGAGCGATCAGCAGAGGCTGGCTCATGGCCGCGCCACCGCTCGCCGCGCACCAACTCCTTCGCGGCGTACCGCCACCGGGCGCCACGGCCGCACGGGGCCGGTGTGATAGCTGTGGCACATAGCGCAGCTGCTCTTGACCTTGGCGTGACTTGCTTCGCCGCCGTGGCAGTCACGGCAGCCCTTACCGTCGGGACCCTTGTCGAGTGCCGGCAGCATTAGCAGTCTGGCGTCATTGCTGGTGCGGGCGGTTGCGTGGCAATCCTCACATTTCTCGGTGTCGTGCGCCTTGTGATCGAACCAGCCCTTGCGCCAATAGCGCGTCTGCTGGAACACCGGGCGGACATGCCAGCCATGGCTCGCCGCGCCGCCCGTCCGGTCGATCACATGGCAGTCGTAACACGCCCCGCCCTTCATGAACGGCGCATCGACGCCGCGGCCATAGCCGGGTCCATAGCCGCCCGCGCTGCCCGCAAAGCCCGGCACACGCCGCCCGGCGATCGTGCCCATGATCGGGGCGCCCGATCCGCCCCAGGCGCGCAGGTCAGCGACGACCAGCTCCGGCTCGCCATGGCGCAGCGTCCGGACCGTGCCGCCTATCCGTTCGAACGCCAGACTGTGGCAGGCCTGGCAGTTGCGCTCCATTTCGACCTTCTCGAAGCGCACGCCGTCCGCGGTCGGTTTGTGGCAGGACGCGCAAACCAAGGGTTTGCCGCCGATTGAAATGGCCATGCGCGCGACGCCGCCGCCTGCGCTCATATGCAGCGCATGCGGGAATTTGAGCCCGTTATCTTCGCGCAGCACGCCAATGCCCGCGAGCCGTGCCAGCATCGCACGATCCCCTTGCCACCCTGTAGATACGACGGGCCGCAGATTTGGATGACTCGTGCCGAAATCTTTTGCGTTGGCGAGCTTGGTGTCGGGCAGCCGCTCCTTCATGGTTGCGTGGCAATCGGTGCAGAACGCCTGCGCCGTCGCGGGCATCGGCCCAGCGCCCTGATGCTCGTTATGGCAATCGACGCAGCGCTGACCTGTGGGAAAGCCTACAGCGCTTTTCACGCCATTCTGGAAGCGCTTGAAACCATCTGGCGGCGCCATCGCCAGCATTTGTCGCTTGGCATCGGCATGGTCGTGAACCTTGGTGTGGCAAGCGATGCACTTTGCGTCCTGCACCGGCTCGAACGGCTTGGCGTGGCACGCCTGGCAATCCTTTTCGAGGCCATGATGCGCCTTGCTCAGCGGGCCAGAGGTCCATTGTTTGTCGGCATAGACCGCCTGCGGGCGTTCTTTGGCGGTGCTCCACTTGGCGAAGGTCATGATCGGCCAGGCGAGGCACGCGGCGAGAATAAGCAGCAGGAACGTCCAGGCGCTGATCCGCTTCCCGGGCAGCTTGCCGCGCAGGGAAAACGCCGCGGAGTCCTCGAGATCGCGCGCCTCCGCCACCGATCCGACGCGCGCTACGGTAACGACGGGGACGTCGTCTTCTTCGCTGAGTGTGAGCGTGTGGCTGCCGAAACGCAGCTCAGCACCCTTGCCCGCGTCGAGCACTGCCTTGGTCGTCGCCTTGCCGTCGACCCCGAAACCAAGATTACCCGCGCTTTCGGCGACCACCCAGGCGCTTTGCCGCGTCAGCGTCGCGTGAAACGGGTCGACCGCCAGATCCTGCAGATGGATACTATTCGACGCATCGCGGCCGATCGTCAGCCGGTTGTCGCTGACCGGCGATGAGCGCACGATGTCGCGCCCGTCGGCGGTGCGCGACACCGTCCGCAGGATAAAGCTCGCGGTCACCAGAAGAAGAACACCGCGACGACATGCGCCGTCACCGCCGCGAGCGCCGCGAAGGTCACGGGTACGTGCACGTACAGCCAGATTTCCAGCAGGGCCTTCCACTGCATATGCCGCCGCATTCGCGCCAGCAGCGCCTGCTTCTTCTCCAAAAGGGCATCGACGCGCTCGAGCGGATCACAACCGGCGTCGGCCCGGCCCCCGGTGTATCGCTTGAGCGCCATCTGCGCCGCAGCCGTTTCACAGCGCGGGTAATGGCCGGTCAGGCGGTTCCACACGCCACCGCCGAAAGGATCGTCATTGATACTTGCCAGCACCCGGCCGGCACTTTCACGGTCGATCGGCTGGGCGGCATCGTCCAGCTGGCGGTCGATCGAGCGCAGTGCCTCGAGCATTTGCGCCTCGGTCGTCTCGTCGCGATTGGCCGACATCTTCGCCGGGATCGTCGCGTACATGATGACGCCGAACAGGCCGGACAGGATAACGACCATCATCAGGCCATACGCCAGCGTGTGCAGCGTCCACCCGAAATCGAACGCCGAATGCAGCGTCGCGATGACGATCAGGCTCAACCCGAGCCAGACGTGCGCCGACGTCCAGTTCTTCAGCGACCAGCGCCCGCGGGTCGTCGCCCGCTTGCGCACGCCCAGCATCGTCAGCCACAGCATCAGCCCGGCCGCCAGCGTGCCGCTGGCATAACCGAACGCCGTTCCGCCCGACGATTGCGGCGCGGGATCAGCGACGTAAAGCATGATCGCGACCAGGCACAGCGCGGCCGCCACCTTGGCCCAGAGCAGTTTGGTCAGATAACCCTGATGCCCCTCGCCCGCGCGCACGCGTACGCGGCCCGTCTGCGTTGCTCGCAATGCCATCAGCTCGCGCTCCGTTCGAGCCGCGCAACGCTGAGGAATTCCTCGGGCGCAACGCGGATCGCTGCGCCGGTCGGGCATGCGCGGACACAGGCGGGGCCGCCTGCGATCCCCGCGCACATGTCGCACTTGATCGCTTTCTTCGCCTTCTCACCTGTCGATTGGGCGTATTTCCACTTCTTCGACGGCTCACCTGGCCCCGGTCCTGCGCCGAACAGCAGCCAGCTGAGCAGCGGCGGCTTTTTCGGCGGCACGGCATCCATCCGGATCACGCCATAGGGGCAGTTTCGCTGGCAATTGCCGCAGCCGATGCAGCTGTCGTCGATGAACACTTCGCCGTCCGGCCCACGATGGATCGCGTTGGGCGGGCAGTCAGCCATGCAATGCGGATGCTCGCAATGGCGGCAGCTCGTCGGGACGTGCAGGTGCGCGTAAGTCTTGCCCGCCTCGCGATCGAGCCGGCTCAAGCCTTCATGGCTGTCGGCGCACGCCTTCTCGCAATTGTCGCAACCGACACAGAGGTTTTCGTCGATCAACAGCACGTCGGTCGCCTCTCCGACACCCTGTTCGACGAGGAAAGTGGCGACGTTCGAATACATGTCGACCGCGCTCGAAAAGCCATCTTTCTTCGCCTCGATAAAGGCGTTGACGTCCTGCCGCGCGGCCATGTCGCGTTTGGCGCGTTCGAGCAGCGCGGGCTTGCGCTCCATCAGCGCGCGGAACGCGGCGCCCTGCAGCTTGATGACTTCGGATTTGACCGCCGCCCGCACCGTCGCGGTGCGCTTACCGCCCGCGATCAGTGCCATTTCGCCAACGTACGATCCGGCAGGAAGATAGGATAAGAACACCGTCTTCCCGCCGATCTTCTTCTCGACGATCATTGATCCGGTGCGGATAACGTAAATGTCCTCGCCCGCATCGCCTTCGACAAGGACCGGCTCGCCCGCCTTGATCGCCAGCACTTCGGCTGAGGCAACCACGTCGGCAACGTCCTCGCGCGTCAGTCCGCTGCCGAACATCTGCAGCAACTGCCGTTCGATCGAAATGCGGGTGATTTCGGCTTTGGCGGCGGGCACCTGGGCTTGCAGCTTGAGCGCCGCGAGGCGCGATATCTCGACGACGATGCAATCCTCGCCGGCGCGGATCGTCGCGCCGCGGCGGCGACCGGAAATCAGGCCGACCTCGCCAAAGATCGAGCCTTGCTCGATCGGCACGGTCATCGACGGATCGGTTTGGCTGAGCTGCACCAGCACATGGCCCTGGGCGATGGCGAACAGCGACGATCCCGGGGCATTGCGCTCGAAAATCACCTCGCCTGCGCGATAAAAACGTGCGTCGCTATCGAGCATGAACTCGCGCATCTGGAGTGGCGTCATCCCCTCGAGGATCGAGACGCGCGTGCGCAGGAATTCCAGCCAGTCGCTGACGCCACGCTGGCCCGGCAGCCCTTTGAACTTGGCCTCGAGGATCGGTTCGTCAGCGGGCTTCAGGTCGTAATTGCCATCGATGAACTCGACCACATCATGGCCCTGGTTCATGCAATGCTTGATCAACGGATAGCCGGCGAGCGCGCCGATGACATAAAGACCCGGCGTCGAACTTTCGAACGTCGGCGATAGCACCGGGAAGGCCAGCCGGTCCGCGCTCGAAAACGCGACCCCGGCATCCTCGACAAACTTGCGCGGCGGCGCCGAGCCCATGCGCGCGATCACGCGGTCGCATTTCAGCCGCACTTCGCCATCGCGCGTGTCGAGGGTAATTTCACCCTTTTCGATCGAACTCGCCGTGGTTTCGGTGTGGATCGCCAGCCGCCCGGCGTCGTGCGCCGCCTGCAACGCTTTGATGTTCGCGTCCTTCGCCGTCGGGAAGTCTGCATCGCGATTGAGCAGGTGAACGACATTGCCCTGCGCCGCATCCGCCGCGAGGCCGAGCGCGTTCTCGATCCCCGCATCGCCGCCGCCGATAACGAAGATGTGCTCGTCATTATATTCGGCTGGATCGTCGAGCTGGTATTGCACCTGCGCGCCTTCACCGACCGGGCAGCGCACCAGGTTCGGATTGCCCTGCGTGCCGATGGCGAGGACCACGGTCTCCGCGTCGATCGCGGTGCCGTCCTTGAGCGTCAGCGTGAACGCACCCTTTTCGCCGGCAATCGACGCGACCTCGGCATGATAACGGACGACGACACGCCCCGCCGTCTGATCGTTCCAAGTCCCCAACACAACCTCACGCTTACCCGCGCCGAAATCGAGGTCGGACCGCAACACCAGCTGGGCCGGCGTCGCCATGACGTGCTTGCCCTTCTGATATTTGTAGATCGTGTCGGATAAATGGTCGGTTTTTTCGAGCAGCACATGGCTCAGCCCAAGCTGCGCGGCGCGCGCGGCTGCGCTCAGACCCGCAGGGCCTGATCCTACGATCGCAATGCGAACCTTGTCCGCCATCGTTCCCCCTGGCGCCGCACTCTAGCATCGTCGTCGCAGCGCGCTAGTAGGAGGTTGTGGACAACGCAAAGCTCAGCCGCCTCGCCCTGATCCTGTCTGGCATCCTCGCCGTTACCGCGCTGGCAGTCAGCACGTTGCGGTCGCGCGCCACCGATGCACCGCCCGCCGCCGCGCCAGCGACGGCGCCACAAGGCGACGCAGCGCAGCTCATCGCGGGGCTCGAAGCCAAGCTCCGCACGCATCCCGAAGATGCCGAGGGCTGGCGCAATCTCGGCTGGGCTTTTTTCCAGACCGAACGCTTCGCCGAAGCGGCGTCGGCCTATCAGAAGGCTGCGGCACTCGCGCCGAACGATGCGGCGACTTGGTCGGCGCTGGGCGAAGCGCTGACGCTGGCCGGTCCGGGCACCGTGCCCGCCGATGCCCAAGCGGCGTTCAGGCGCGCGCTGGGCATTGCTCCCAAAGATCCGCGTGCGCGCTATTTCCTCGCGGTTGCCGACGACTTGGCCGGCAAACACGCGCAGGCGATCGACGGCCTGTTCGCCGTCCTCGCCGACTCGTCGCCCAGCGACTCATGGTACGGCAGCGTGCGCGAAGGTATTCAGCGGATCGCCGACAAGAACCGGATCGACGTGACGGCCCGCCTCTCCGCGGTCAGACCCGCCTCGCCCGCGGCCGCCGCCATTCCCGGCCCGAGCCCGGAGCAAATGCGCGCCGCATCCGGCATGGCACCGGCCCAGCAACAGGCGATGGTCGATGGCATGGTCCAAAGCCTCGCGGCGAAACTGCAAGCCGACCCCAAAAATCCCCAGGGCTGGATGATGCTGATGCGGAGCTACGCCACGCTAGGCCGAAAATCCGAAGCCGCCGCGGCGCTCGCCAAGGCCAAAGCGGCGAACCCGCAAGCCGCCGCCGATCTCGACGCTGCAGCGCGCACGCTTGGCATCTAGGCGGCTTTGCTGCATTGCGGCGGGGCGATGACCGAGACGAAATGGACTCCTGACAGCTGGACCAAGGCCGAAGCGCGGCAGCTGCCGGCCTATCCCGACGCCGCGGCGCTCGACGCTGCGACAGCGACGTTGTCCAACTTCCCACCGCTGGTTTTTGCCGGCGAAGCGCGTGCGTTGACCGCCGATCTTGCCAAGGTCGCCGAGGGCAAGGCCTTCCTCCTCCAGGGCGGCGATTGCGCCGAGAGTTTTGCCGAATTTCACCCGAACAACATCCGTGACACCTTCCGCGTCATCCTCCAGATGGCGGTAGTTCTGACCTTCGCGTCGAAATTGCCGGTGGTGAAGGTCGGGCGCATGGCCGGTCAGTTCGCCAAGCCGCGCTCCACCGACGTGGAAGTGCAGGACGGCGTCGAATTGCCCAGCTATCGCGGCGACATCGTCAATGACATCGCCTTTACCGAGGCGGGACGCGTGCCCGATCCGCAGCGCATGGTTCAAGCGTATAATCAGTCAGCGGCGACGCTGAACCTGCTCCGCGCTTTTTCCGGCGGCGGCTATGCCAACCTTCATCAGGTTCATGCCTGGACGCACGATTTCATGGGCCGCTCGCCCTGGACGCGCGAATATAAGGATGTTGCCGACCGGATCGGCGAAGCGCTCGAATTCATGGCCGCGTGCGGCATCAACATGGATACCGTGCCGCAGCTGAAGTCGACCCAGTTCTACACCAGCCACGAGGCTTTGCTGCTGCGCTACGAACAGGCGCTGACGCGGCAGGATTCGCTGACCGGCGGCTGGTACGACACCTCGGCGCACATGCTGTGGATCGGCGATCGGACGCGCTTCGAAGGGTCGGCGCATGTCGAATTCCTGCGCGGCATCGGCAACCCGATCGGCGTCAAATGCGGCCCAAGCCTCGAACCCGACGTGCTGCTGCGCCTGCTCGACACGCTCAACCCGCAGCGCATCCCCGGCCGCATCACGCTGATCACCCGCTACGGCCATGACAAGATCGAAGCCGGCCTGCCGCCGCTCGTCCGCGCCGTCATGCGCAGCGGCCATCCGGTGGTGTGGAGCTGCGATCCGATGCACGGCAACGTCGTGAAGGCTGGCAACGGCTACAAGACGCGGCCGTTCGAACGCATTCTCGGCGAAGTGCGCGGCTTCTTCGCAGTCCACCGCGCCGAAGGAAGCTTCGGCGGCGGCATTCACATCGAAATGACCGGCCAGAACGTCACCGAATGCACCGGCGGCGCGGTCGACGTGTCCGAACTCGACCTCGCTGATCGCTACCACACGCATTGCGACCCGCGCCTCAATGCCGGGCAAAGTCTCGAACTGGCCTTCCTCCTCGCCGAACTGCTGCGCGCCGAACTCGCGGGATTGGCGGGCCGTCAGGCGGCGTGACGCGCTACGACGTCCTGATCGTCGGCGCCGGCCACGGCGGCGCGCAGGCCGCGATCGCCCTGCGCCAGGCAAAGTTCGAAGGCAGTATCGGCATGGTCGGCGCCGAGCCCGAACTGCCTTACGAGCGCCCACCGCTGTCGAAGGACTATCTCGCAGGCGACAAGACGTTCGATCGCATCCTCATTCGTCAGGAAGCGTTCTGGGCCGAACGCGACGTGACGATGCACCTCGATACGCGCGTCGAAGCCATCGATCCGGCCGCACAAACGGTCACGCTCTCGGATGGAGGCGCGGTTGGCTACGGCAAGATGATCTGGGCCGCTGGCGGCGACGCGCGCCGGCTCAGCTGCGAGGGCGGTGATGCCGCGGGCCTTCACACCGTCCGCACGCGTGCCGATGTCGACAAACTCCTCGGTGAACTCGCGGCTGTCGAAACAGTCGTCGTCATCGGCGGCGGCTATATCGGCCTCGAAGCCGCCTCGGCGCTGACGAAATTCGGCAAGCGGGTCATCCTGCTCGAGGCGCTCGACCGCGTCCTCGCGCGCGTGGCCGGGGAGGAGCTCTCACGCTTTTACGAAACCGAGCACCGCGCTCACGGCGTCGAAGTCCGCCTCGGCGTGGGCGTCGACGCCATCGAAACCGGCGACGGCAAGGTCACCGGCGTCAAGCTCGCCAGCGGCGAAATCATCGGCTGCCAGATGGTCATTGTCGGCATCGGCATCGTGCCCGCGATCGCCCCGCTTCAAGACGGGGGCGCGAGCTGCAGCAACGGCGTCGAGGTCGACGATCATTGCCGCACCAGCCTGCCCGGCATTTTCGCCATTGGCGACTGCGCGGCGCACGCCAACGCTTATGCCGACGGCGCTCAAATCCGGCTCGAATCGGTGCAGAATGCCAACGACATGGCGACCACCGCCGCCAAGACCATCGTGCTGGGCGACGAAGCCCCCGCCTATGACGCGGTCCCGTGGTTCTGGTCGAACCAGTACGATCTCAAATTACAAACGGTCGGCCTGTCGATCGGCCATGACGCGACCGTCATGCGCGGTGATCCTGCCGCACGCAGCTTTTCGCTGATTTATCTGAAACGCGGGCGCGTCATCGCGCTCGACTGCGTCAACGCGGTCAAGGATTACGTGCAAGGCAAAGGGTTGATCATTGCCCGCGCCACGCCCGATCTTCCGCGCCTTGCCGACACGGCAACGCCGCTCAAGGAACTGATCTAGGCCGCCAGGACCAGGTTTCGCCCGCCCGCTTTGGCGCGGTACAGGCTTGCATCGGCGCGGTGGATCGCCGCAATATTGGCGGCATGATCACCGTCGGTCGATGCAACGCCGGCAGAGAAGGAAATGACGCCGAGCGGCTGATCATTCTCACGCAGTTTCAATTTACGCACTGATAGGTCCGCGCGTGCGGTGTCGAGGAGCTTAACGCCCTCGTCATGCGTCGCATTGTCCATGATGACCACGAACTCTTCGCCGCCCCATCGGCCCACAAAGTGCGGCGCACAGCTCTCCGCGAGCGAAGTCGCGACCAGCTTGAGCACGCGATCCCCCACGCCATGGCCGAAACGGTCATTAACCGACTTGAAATTGTCGATGTCGCAAATGCCGATGACGCGCGTCCGCCCTTTTTCCGCCAGTTTTTGCAGGTGCCGGTCGATCGCACGACGATTGCCCAGCGACGTCAGCTGGTCCCTTTCAGCATCGTCACGCGCCGATTCGAGTTCCTGACGGAGCGCATCCACCTGCTTCACTGCCGCCGTCAGCTCGTCCTCGGCGCGGCGCGAACGCTCGATCATGCGCGTGACGATCTGCACCGTCCGCGCCTCTTCGGCGTCGAATGACTCGGCTTCGGCGCTCAGATCGCGCGTGAAACTGCTCGTCGCGGCCGCCGCGTTCGACGCCATTTCGCCGAGCTTGATCGTCTGATGGCGCAACGCGTCGCGCTCGGCCTTGTGCGGATCGCCTTCGCATTGGGGCGCGCTGCCGGCATAAAGCTGAACGATTTCGTCCGCTTCGCCCTGGCGGATGCGCACGCCACCGTCGGTGATCGCGTTCACCGCCCGGCCGATTTCGGATTTCGGTTCGGTCAACGCGATGAAGGCAAGCGTGTAGTTCTGGGGTGTCGGGGGAAGGGATTGCCGGGCCAGGAAAGCCAGTGCTTCTTCCGCGCTCGCCTGGGCGGCGGCGTTCAACATTGCCTGTTCCCCCAAGCGAGTGACGTTCGCCGCTCATAGACAAAGACAGTTAACGATCAATGTCCACGCCCCAATTTGGGGCAGTTATGGCGGTGGTGCTCCGGGAGAGACTCGAACTCCCGACCTGCGGTTTAGGAAACCGTTGCTCTGTCCAGCTGAGCTACCGGAGCGCCGCCGCGCTGCTATGCGCGTGTTGAGTGAGGGTCAATTGACCTCATTCGGTCTGGCGACCGGGCACAGCAGCGGCATGACCGCCACCCCGTCGTCGCGCAGCGCCTTGGCCTCGGCAGGCGTCGCTTCGCCGTGGATCGTCGCCTGCGGGATGGCGCCTTCGGCCATATCGCGCGCCCTGCCGGCAAAGTCCTTCCCGACATAAGTCGAATCTTTCAGCCCCGCCGCCTGCATCGCGGCAATGGCGCCGAGCACCTGCTTCGCGGTCGGCATCTCGTTGCTGCGGGTCCCGCCGATGCGCGGGACAGACAGCGCGCGCTCGACTTCAGTCGAGCCGCACGTCGGGCATGAGACGAGTCCACGCTGACGCTGATTCTCAAAGCCTTCGGCACTCGCAAACCAGCCTTCGAAGCGGTGTTCGGCAGCGCAGCTAATATCGATGACGATCATGCCACCGCCCCGATCGACCGCCGATGCGCGATCACCGGCACCTTGCCGCGCGCCTCCTCGATTGCGGCGAGATCGAGATCGCAAAAACCGAGCCCCGGCGCATCGCCCATATCGAGCAGCACCCGGCCCCACGGGTCCACCACGAGCGAATGCCCATAAGTCTGGCGCCCGTCTTCATGCATGCCCGTCTGCGCCGCCGCGACGACAAAGGCCGCGTTCTCGATCGCCCGCGCACGCATCAGGACATGCCAATGCGCCTGTCCCGTCGGCACGGTGAAGGCGGCGGGGGACGCAATCACCGTCGCGCCAGCCTCGCTTAACGCAGCGTGCAGCGCGGGAAAGCGGAGGTCGTAACAGATCGTCAGCCCAAGCTTGCCCAGCGGCGTGTTGACCGTCACCGCGCGATCGCCCGGCGCATAAGCCGCCGACTCACGCCAGTTATTCCCCGACCCCACATCGACGTCGAACATGTGCATCTTGTCGTAACGCGCGGCGATCTCACCCGACGCGTCGATGACGAAACTACGATTGGCCAGCCGCTCGCTGCTGCCCAGCACGGCCAAACTGCCCAATGCAACCCATAACCCATGCGCCTTGGCCGCCGCGCGCACGCGCGCGATCACCTGATCCTCCGCCTCGTCGCGGATATGCGCGGCCGCCCGCGCGCGATTTTTATCAAGCAGTCCGCTCATTTCAGGGGTAAACAGCATCACCGCGCCGCCCGACGCCGCTTTGGCCACCGCATCTTCGAGGATCGCGGCATTGGCTTGCGGATCGGTGCCCGCAT
Source organism: Sphingomonas sp. (assembly GCA_035493275.1). Taxonomy (GTDB): domain Bacteria; phylum Pseudomonadota; class Alphaproteobacteria; order Sphingomonadales; family Sphingomonadaceae; genus Sphingomonas_O. The sequence continues at coordinate 14,174 of DATJIN010000040.1, forward strand.
TCATCTGCAGAAGCGCGATGCGCATCTTCTACCCGGCGAGGAGCGTGTCGAGCTCGCCCGAGCGATCCAGCGCCATCAAATCATCCGAACCGCCGATGTGCCGCTCGCCGATGAAGATTTGCGGCACCGTTGTCCGGCCACCCGCACGTTCGAGCATTTCGGCACGCTTAGGTCCGCCCATGGTGATATCGAAATCCTCATAGGCCGCGCCCTTGCTGCGGAGCAGCGCTTCGGCGCGGCTGCAATAAGGGCAAAAGGCTTTGGTGTAGATTTCGATCTTGGGCATGGGGTGAAAGTGTGGTGCCCCCCGCACGTTGTCAATCGTCGCGGATAACGCGCGCCCAGCACAACACGCTGACTTTGACCGCACCCGCCCGCCGCGCAACGCGCGCGCAGGCGTCGGTCGTCGCGCCGCTGGTATACACATCGTCGACCAGCACGACATGCCGCCCGTCGAAGCGCTGGGTGGCGCGAAAAACGCCGCGCATCGTCCGCGCCCGCGCCACGGCGCCGAGGCCCTTGAGCGGCGGAGTGGCGCGAACCCGAACCAGGCCCTCGCGCGATACGGGCAGGTTCCGCGCGCTCCCGACATGCCGCGCAATCTCC
>DATJIN010000041.1:0-30915 GCA_035493275.1 Sphingomonas sp.
CCGCTGGGCTTCGGGCCGAAGCGGGTGGCGGTGCCGGGGGTGAGGTTCGAAGACCTGCCGAAGATCGACTTGGTGTTGGTCAGCCACGATCATTACGATCACATGGACTTGCCGACGCTCAAGCGATTGTGGGAGCGGGATCATCCGACGATTGTCACCAGCCTCGGCAATGACACGCTGATCCGCAGCACGGGTGCCCACGTGACAGCACTCGATTGGGGCGGCTCAATCGCCCTTCAGCGATGCGCACCAAACGAGTCTTGCATCGATCGCCCTGACGCCGAGTTGCATGTTACCCGCAATCACCATTGGGGCAGCCGTTGGTTCACCGACCGTAACCGCGCTCTTTGGTCGAGCTTCGTGATCAAACTCCCCGGCGGCAACCTGTTCTTTGCGGGCGATACCGGGTTCGGCGACGGGCAATGGCCGGTCGAGGCGGCAAAACTCGGCCCGATCCGCCTCGCCCTCATCCCGATCGGCGCGTTCCGCTTTCAGGAGGGGCAGATGCAGGCGGGCAGCCATATCGGGCCGATCCAAGCGGCTGAGGTGTTTCGCCGCCTCGGCGCACGTTATGCGATGCCGATCCATTGGGGCACCTTCCGGCTGAGCTGGGAGGCGTATGACACCCCGCCCAAGCTGCTCGACCGCGTGATGATGTGCCGCGGCCTGACCGACTTTACCGCTTATCCCATCGGTGCGCCGGTCGACGTGCCGCCGATCGACGCGCCCCGCGCCAAGCTACCGCCCGTACTGCGCGCCGCGAGTTGCGACGCGCGGCCCTTCGCGCCGGACCTGCGCTAGCCGGATTGCGGGCCGAGCAACTCGAGCACGGCACGCGTCATCGCTTCCGAGCCCAGCCGGATGGTCGGTTCGGGGGCGATCTTGAACAGGGGCGAGTGATGCCCGGCGATCGGCGGGCCGCCCTTCGCCGCAGCATCGATCCACGCTTTGGGCGTTCCGCCGACGGCGAAATAATAGCCCTTCACGCCGGTATCGGGCTGCACAAAATAGGCGAAATCCTCCGCGCCCATATTCTTCTGGACGAACGGCACGACCGTTCCCGCGGGCAAGCTTTTGGCCAGCGACGCGTTGAGTCGCCGGGCCAGCGCGGTGTCATTGATCGTCGTCGGCGTGCCTTCGACCAGCTTCACTTCCGGCATGTCTTTGCCGCTGAGACCATTTGCTGTTGCGACGCCCGCGACCACCTGACGGATGCCGGCGATCAGTTCGGCGCGTGTCGCTTCATCATTGGCGCGCACCGTAATCCCCAGATCGGCGCGGTCCGAGATGATGTTGTTCTTCGTGCCGGCGTGAAATGTGCCGACCGTGATCACGCCGGGCAGCAATGGCGATTTCTGCCGGCTGATCACGCCCTGCAATGCAGTGACGATCTGCGCCCCGATCCAAACCGGGTCCTTACCCAGTTGGGGTGACGCGCCATGCGTGCCGATGCCGTGAACGACCAGTTCGATACTGTCTGCGGACGAATACTGCACCGATTCCGACGCGGCGATGTGGCCTGCTTCAAGCTCAGCCGCGACGTGGAACGCCAGCGCATAATCGGGCTTCGGGAAACGCTTGTAGAGCCCGTCCTTCAGCATCGCCTCGGCGCCGCCGATGCGCTCCTCGGCGGGCTGTACGATGAAGACGAGCGTGCCGTGCCACTGATCACGTCGCGCCGAAAGCAGCCGCGCCGTTTCGACCAGCGATGTAATGTGGGTGTCATGCCCGCAAGCGTGCATGACCGGCTGCAAAACGCCTTCGCGATTGGGCATGGTGATTTTCGACGCATTGGGCAGTCCCGATTTTTCCTCGAGCGGTAGACCATCCATGTCAGCACGGATCAGCACGGTCGGCCCTGCGCCATTCTTCATGACGCCGACCACCCCGGTGCCCCCGACCTTTTCGGTCACGACCATGCCCGGCACGGCGCGGAGGTTCGCCGCCATTTTCGCCGCGGTCTTGGTTTCAACGAAAGACAATTCGGGATTGCGGTGAAAATCGTCCCACATTGCGCCGAGATATTTGTCGTAATCAGCTTTGATCGCGGCGGACAGATCGTCGGCCCGGGCGGGCGCGGTAATCAGGGCGGCCATGACGCAGAACGCGGTTCGGTAATTCATTCTCTCAACCTTCCTTCTTCGCGGGGCAGTCACCTGTCCGGTGCGCATCGAGCGACATCGCCATGCTCATGTGTCCATGCTCCGGTCCGCTCACCTGTGTGACCATGCGCATTCTATAATTTTCAGCGCCGTAAGTCCCCTGCATGGCCATTTCGCGGTTCATGCCATTGCCCGCGCAGACCAATCTGGTGTCGATCTTGCCGCCGCCCATCGTGAAGTGTTCGTAACGGCAATCCTTGTTCAGCCCTTCGACGAAGCGTTCGAACGGCTTCTTCGCGTCCTCCTCCGTGAGGCATTCGGTCATCGTTCTTGCCCGGCCGATACCGCCCTGCATCGCTTTCGCGACCTCGGGCGGCGCACCTGGTGCTGCGACATTCTCAAGCTTCAGCGTGGCCTCCCAAAGGCCGGGCTTGAGGGATGTCTGCGCGGCGCCCGACTGCTTCACCTTTTCGATGACTTCGGTGACCGACGCGTTCTTCACCTCGACGTCGTTCTTCTTGCAGCCCGCCAACGCGAGCGGAACCAGCCAGATTAGATGCCCCTTCACACCCCGTCCCCTTCATTGCGCTGACATCCGTTGGACACCATATTCGCCGGGCATGTCCATCCAAATCCGCACCTCGCTCGCCGAGCCCGAGACCGACGCCAATTTCGTGCCGCACCGGCCCGAGCGCCCCCCCAAGGCCGAGGGAGGCAAGCGGTTCAAACTGGTGAGCGACTACGATCCGGCGGGTGACCAGCCGGCGGCGATCGACGAACTCGTTTCAACCGCCTTGCAGGGTGAGAAGAACCAGGTCCTGCTCGGCGTCACCGGCAGCGGCAAGACCTTCACGATGGCCAAGGTGGTCGAGGCCTTGCAGCGCCCGGCGCTCGTCCTCGCGCCGAACAAAATCCTGGCCGCGCAGCTGTACGGCGAGTTCAAGCAGTTCTTCCCAGAGAACGCGGTCGAGTATTTCGTCAGCTACTACGACTATTACCAGCCCGAGGCGTATGTCCCGCGCTCGGACACGTACATCGAGAAGGAAAGCTCGGTGAACGAGGCGATCGACCGGATGCGCCACTCGGCAACGCGCGCGTTGCTCGAGCGCGATGACGTGCTGATCGTCGCGTCGGTGTCGTGCCTCTACGGCATCGGCTCGGTCGAGACCTATTCGGCGATGATCTTCGACCTGAAAAAGGGTCAGACGGTCGAGCAGTCCGAGATCATCAGGAAACTCGTCGCACTGCAATACAAGCGCAACGACGCGGCGTTCCAGCGCGGCAATTTCCGCGTGCGCGGGGACAATCTCGAAATCTTCCCGTCGCATTACGAGGACAGCGCGTGGCGCATTTCGTTCTTCGGTGACGAGGTGGAGGAGATTGTCGAGTTCGACCCACTGACCGGCAAGAAGGCGGCGTCGCTGGATTATGTCCGCGTCTATGCCAATTCGCACTATGTCACGCCCGGCCCGACGATGAAGCAGGCAATGCATGCGATCAAACACGAGCTTGACGAACGCCTCAAGGAACTCGTCGCCGAAGGCAAGCTGCTGGAAGCCCAGCGCCTCGAACAGCGTACCAATTTCGACCTTGAGATGATCGCCGCAACCGGCAGCTGCGCCGGGATCGAAAACTACTCGAGGTTCCTTACCGGCCGCCTGCCGGGCGAACCGCCGCCAACCCTGTTCGAATACCTCCCAGACAATGCGCTGCTGTTCGTCGACGAGAGCCACGTCACCATCGGCCAGGTCAACGGCATGTCGCGCGGCGACCACCGGCGTAAACTGACGCTGGCGGAATACGGTTTTCGTCTGCCGTCGGCGATCGACAATCGTCCGCTGCGCTTCAACGAGTGGGACGCGATGCGCCCGCAGACGACGTTCGTCTCGGCCACGCCGGGCAGCTGGGAAATGGAGCAGACCGGCGGCGTGTTTGCCGAACAGGTCATCCGCCCGACAGGCCTGATCGATCCGCCGGTCGAGGTGAAGCCGGTCGAAGATCAGGTCGACGATTGCATCAACGAGATCAAGAAAACGACCGCGCTCGGCTACCGTACGCTCGTCACCACGCTGACCAAGCGGATGGCTGAGGATCTGACCGAATATCTTCACGAAGCGGGGATCAAGGTCCGCTACATGCATTCAGACGTCGAGACGCTCGAACGTATCGAGCTGATCCGGGATCTGCGGCTCGGCGTGTACGACGTGCTGATCGGCATCAACCTGTTGCGCGAAGGGCTCGACATCCCCGAATGCGGGCTGGTTTGCATCCTCGATGCGGACAAGGAAGGCTTTCTCCGCTCCGAGACGTCGCTCGTCCAGACCATCGGCCGCGCGGCGCGCAACGTCGATGGCCGCGTGATCCTTTATGCCGATCGCATTACCGGCTCGATGGAGCGCGCGATGCGCGAGACCGAGCGACGCCGCGAAAAGCAGGTCGCGTGGAACACCGCCAACGGCATCACGCCGGAGACGATCCGCTCACGCATCGGTGACGTCATCCAGCATCTTGCGAGCCGGGATCAGGTGACGATCGAGATCGACGAAGACCGCCCGCACATGGTCGGCCACAATCTCCGCGCTTATATCGAGGAACTCGAACGCAAGATGCGCAAGGCCGCGGGCGATCTCGAATTCGAGGAAGCTGGTCGCCTGCGCGACGAGATCCGTTCGCTCGAGCAGGAGGAGTTGGGCCTCCCCGTGCACGAGCAAAAGGCGCCGCAGATGGGCCGCTCGAACGAAGGCAAACCCGGCACGCGCAAGATGCGCTTCGGCAAGGAAGCGCGCAAATGGCAGGGTGGCCGCGGGAAGCGTTAGGCTTCAGCCCTTCTTTTTCGCTTTTGCGCCGGCTTTTCCCAATTCACTCTGCGCGGCCGACGATTTGCGCGGATTGCTTTTGCCCTCCTTCGCCGCTTTGGCATTGGCGCGCTTGGCGACGTGGCTCCCCTTGCCCTTTTCCTCCGCCATCAGTGCGTATGGCCGGAACTCGGGTAAACGAAGGCCCGCAGACCCTTGCGGTCGAACGGCTTCCACTCGCCGTCCTTTTGCGACAGCCGATCGGCGATGGCGTAAAACACGCTCGCGTTGACGCCGAGCCCGCAATGGCTGCCGCGCACCTCGATATTGTCGGTCAGCGGCGACGCGGGTTCGATGCAGTTTTGCCACGCAACGATGCCATCGGCCTTGCTGTAGATCGCAGTCGAAGGCACCGGCGGCACTTCACGGCTCTCGGCCAGCTGTTTGGCGGTATGCGCGTCGCGGAGGCGCTGGCCCGTCATATATTCATACGCGGCCATGACATTGGTCGCCTGCGGATTGCCGGTGAACGGCGAGCCGAGCGTGATGATCTGGCGCACCAATTCCGGGCGCCGCCGCGCCAGCTGGCGGGCCAGGACGCCGCCGAGGCTCCATCCGACCAGGCTGATCTTCTGCCCGTTCTCCGCATGGATGGCGTCGAGCCGCTCGATCAGCTTCTCGCCCTCCCAACCGACCGATCGGGGTCCGAAATTGCGGCCCAGATCCCAGGTCAACGGCACGTAGCCGAGCTGCTTGAGATAGCGCCGCAAAACTGCGGTCGATGTGTCGCCGGTCATGAATCCGGGGAGGATCAGGACGGGATGCCCGTCTCCCTCAGGCGCGCTCAGCAAGGGCACGCTGGCCCAGGGCAAAGTCGCATATTCGAAGAGTGCGCGGGGCAGCTCGGTGAGCGCCAGCAGCTTCGACGGCCGCTCGATCGCGGCAGCATTGGTAGTCGTCAATCAGTCCTCCTGCGACATTGTCGCTCTTGCTCGTCCCAACGTTCTGCCGGCGGGATCGGGCGCAAGCCCCCCTGATAATTAGGCTTTTCCATCTCCAAACATGGCCCTTCGCCTCACCTCACGCTCCGGGTGGAGCGCCAGTACGGCGAGGTCGAAATAATTTCCGTCACGGTCGCAGACCTGATCGCGCAGCAACGCCTCGCCGCGAAACCCCGCTTCCTCGAACAGGGTGATCGCGCCCGTCTGATCGGGAGTCATCCGCGCGGTGATCTTCTTGACCCCGCTTTCAACAGCCAGCTCGACGCATTTGTCGAGCATCATCCGGCCCAGTCCCTTGCTGCGGAATTCAGGCGCGACGATCAGCCGCAGCTCGGCGACATGGGCAGACCAGCTCCGCGGATCGCGCAACACGGCTGAGGTCGCGACGATGGCGTCGCCATCGACGGCGACCAGCGTGTCCATCTCGCCATCCTTCACGGCGTTCATCCACGCGTCGATCACCCGGGCATGCTGGATGTCGCGGTTCATGAACAGCAGATCGTGGCTCGATAGCCCGGCGGCGAAGCGTGCCACGCCCGGCACGTCGCCATGCTCGATCGGACGGATGACGATCGTCCGGCCGTCAATGTCCACCTTGGTCGTCATACGCTGCGCACCCCGAGCCAGCGGTCGATCGCCGGCCACAGCCGCTTGATGGCGTTGCCACCCGCGACCAGGCTGACATGTCCGCCCTTCAACACAATCGCTTCCTTGTCGTCGGATCCGATCAAGCCGATCAAGGGCGCCGAGGCCGCTTCCGGGACGATATGGTCGTGTTCGGCGGTGACATGAAGAAACGGGGCGGTAATCGCACGCAGATCGACGCGCCGTCCGCCCACGTCGAGCGTGCCGTGGAACAGCGCGTTGTCCCACATCAGCCGCTTGGTGGTTTCGCGGAAATATTCGCCCGCCAGCGGCAGCATGTCCGACGACCAGCGGTCGAACATGCGGTGCGACTTCACAAATTCGTCGTTCCACAGATTGTCGAGCAGGCGGAAATTGCCCGCGGCACGCTGGCCCGGACGCAGCATGTCGAAGGCAGTGTAGAGATATTCGGCCGGCGCCATCCCCAGCGTATCAACCATCCGATCGACATCGAAAAAGCGCTTGTCGGCCCAAGCCTGAAACAGCGGCATACCTCCGAAATCGACCGGCGTGGTAAAGGTCGCGAGGTTCTTCAGGCCGTTCGCCCGCCCCTCAAGGCTCGACCAGATCAAGGACAGCACACCGCCGAAGCAGTAGCCTAGGAGCGAAACCTCGTCCTCACCGGTGACGTCCTTGACCGCATCGACCGCTGCACCGACGAAATCGACCGCATAGGTTTCGAGGTCGAGCGCCCGATCCTCGGGGCGCGGCGCCTCCCAATCGAGCATGAACACATCGTAGCCGCGATCCAGCAAGAACTCGACGAAGCTCTGGCCGGGGACCATGTCAAAGATATAGCCGCGGTTGGTCGTCGCCATGACCAGCAGGACCGGCACACGGTAAACCTCGTCGGTGCGCGCGTGATAGTGATAGACGCGCATCGGGCCACGCGCGAGGATTTCATCCTTAGGGCTCGCGCCAAGCACCGGCGCGGGGGACGTCCAATAGCCCAGGCCTTTGATATTACGCTGAAGCGCGCGTTCGAACTCGGTCGCAGCGTAAGCGAGTGGATCGGCCTCGGCGATCAATCGGGTTTCCGCGTTCGTTTGGGCTTGGGTCGCTTACCGCCCTCGGGCGCCCTGCCCTCCAGCCGCGCGAGTGACGCCTCAATGGCCGCCAGGCGCTGCGCCAGCGCCTCGAAATCGGTTCTGCTGGGCAGATTGGCCGCGGCCAGCGCCCTGGCCATCATGTCTTGTGTGGCGGCCTGCGCCTGCATCGTCGCCGCGGTCATGCCCTGCATCGCCTGAGCGACTTCGGGCTTGGCAAGCATCTCGGCACCGTGCTTGTTTGTCGCCTTTTCCCACTCGCTGACCAGAGTGCGAACCAGCGAGAGCGGATCGAATGGCGGCATGCTGCTCATGGCAGGGTTGTCCGCCGTCGTTACGGCGACGTCAACCCTGTTGCATCCAGCGCCCTGGGACGATCAGCGGCCGAAGATCAGCCATAAGAGGATAATAACGGGGATCGGCACGCCGATCGGCCACAGCAGCAAGCCCTTGCCCATCGCGTTATCCTCACGTCAGTTATGAGACGCCAACGTTCAGCAAGTGGCTGTGTTCCCGTCAGAAACTCTTGCGCAGGCCGACGAAGAATCCGCGGCGCGCGGCATATTGCGGCGCGCCAACACCGACGCCCGAGCCATCGCGCAGGAGGTAACTCTTGTCGAACAGGTTAACGACATCGACGCGGAGCGTGAAGGCCTTTTCTCCGTCGCCAAAGCTTTGACCGACGCCAAGATTGGCCGTGATGTAGCTGGGCAGCACTCCGCCATTGGGGACGACACCCGCCGGATCATCGCGCCGAAGCCCACTGCCGTAGAGAATGTCGACCGCTGGTGTCAGTGTGCCGATACCGTCCTTGATCGATACGCTGCCCCCCGCCGACACCGTCCATTTCTGCGAGTGGTCGGTGAAGATGTAATGGTTGCGGATGTAATCGAGTTCGTCCCGACCAAAGAAATACTGGCTCGAAACGATGTTCTTGCCCTTCTCCTGCCCGCGCGCGACGTTCGCGTAGAGCGAAAGGGGGCCGCGCGTATAATCGGCGCGGAATTCGACGCCCCAAGCATAGCCCTTCGCGTAATTGAACGGCGACTGGACCAGCGACGCGCCAAACTGCCCGTCGTCGAGCAAATTGCGCTTTAGCTTGTAATAGCCGTCGATCCCCAGCGTGAAGAAGCCAAGCTTCTGCTGCACCCCCGCGTCGAAATAATGTTCGCGTTCGGAGCGCACCGGATCTCCCGTGAGGATTTCGGGGGCGCGCGTCGTGCCGGCGAACCGGGCGAAATCCGCGGCGGCGATCAACTCCTGCGGCGGCGGGGTGAAGGTCCGCGCATAGCCCGCATGAAATGTTGTTCCGCCGGTTTGATAAACCAGGTTCAGGCGCGGGCTTAGCTGCTGTTCGCGAGCATAGGCGCGGACAACGTCGAAGCGCGCGCCATAATTGATGGTGAGGCCTTCGGCGGGTTTCCACTCATCCTGCAGGTACACACCATAAAGCTGCCCGCTCCGGCCGCCGACGGTCGTCAACGACAAGGGCTGATCGCTCGCCTGCGCGCCATTGGCATCGACGGCGAAAACGCGCGAAACGATGGTGTTGCGGGTGCGCTCATTCTGGAAGAACAGCCCGGCCCGAAGCGTGTGTGCGTTGGACAGTTTGTAACTGCCATCGGCCTGAATGCCCGCAGCAAGGCTGGACAGCCGCGAATTGTCGGCGCTGCCGGCCAGGATCAGGTCGCCGCCATTGGGGTCGGGCGTAAAGTGCGTCCGCGAGTACCTTATGAACGGGGCAATCTGCAGATTGAACGGGTCCGCCGCGATCTGGAGTGCGGTGACGCCGTAGTAGGTCCATTCGCGCTGATTTTGGTCGAGTTTGGTGGAATCGTACGTCGAGACGCCGTTGAGGGTATACTGTCCCGGTTCGCCGATCACGTTGGGGATCTGGAACTTGCCGACCGCCGCGCCACCAAAGGCGCTCAGCCGCGCGCTGTCCGACAGGATCAGCGAGGCGTAACCGAACCCGCGGAACTGTTCGGTGCGATCATGGATCGCGTTGCGCGTCGGCATCGGATTTTCCACGCCGAGGTCGTTGCGCAAATAGCTGCCCGACAGGAAAAAGTTGAGATTGCCGATCGAGTCCCTGAGTGTCGCACTCGGCTGAAACGTGCCGCGCGAGCCGCCATAGACGCCAATGTCACCGTCGAGATCGAACGCGTCGGTGCGCGTCGTCAGCGTCACCACGCCCGCGGTGCGATAGCCATATTGCGCCGGGAGCGTGCCCGTCACGAGTTCGACCGAGTTGGCCACACGCGCATCGAACGCCTGGCCGAAGCCCGAAATGCTTTCAGGGACGATCACGCCGTTCAGTCGGTATTGCAGGTTGCCATGTTCGTTGCGGACGTGGATTTCGCCATCCCCGTCGGCGTCCTGCGTGACGCCCGGGGCCTGCAACAGCACCTGGCGCAGGCTGCGGTCGGGTCCGCCGGGTTGCAGATCGAGCTGGGCGCGGGTTATCTTGTATTCGGACGCGCCAAGCGACGGCTGGATCTGGTCGCGCGCCTCGTCGAGCTTGCGGGCGGTGACGACAATGTCACCGCCGTCATCCGCATCCTTGGCCGGTTCAGCGAAGGCGGGCGCGGCGATGAGGGCGAGCGTAAGGTAACTAAGGTTGCGCATGTTGGCTTTCGAAACGAGAGCCGCGCATAGACTGCCATGATATGTTGTAACAAGTCAGTTCGTCGCGGAAGCGTCACGCCTTGGCGATGACGCCTTGCTGCGAGCTGAACGCGAGGAGGCGATAGGCGCCGCCGAGCATCAGGAACCAGCCGAGATCGTTGAGCGCCACACCCGCGACGAAGTTCGGTGCATAACCTTCGATGCCGCCAAGGACGAGCGCGAAGGCGGCCGTGATGGCCTCATAGGCGACGAAAGCGGCGGTCAAGGCGCCGATGGAACGTAGCGTAACAAGGGGCGCCTTAAGCAAGCTTGCCGCATAGACGCCCGTTAGCGCGCCGATGAGCAGCGAACCGCCCAGCGCCCAGCTGTCGAGCGGATAATTGAGGAACGCGAACCCGACGATCTGGTTGACCGCCCACACCACCGTCACCATCCCCATCGCCTGCCCGCGCGACAGCGTCAGCGCCGCAACGGTTGCGACCGCTGCGAACGGAAAGACGCAGGCGAAGAAATAACTGCCGAAGCTCGCCGCGGTGGCGAGGATGGCGGTCCACAGGAGCGGATTGGGCTGAGTGCGGGTCATGGGCGGTCTCCTATGCCTAGTTTCTGACGGTCACAAGCGTACCCGCACGCCGGCATGGGCGTTGCGCCCGAGCGTGCCGTACCCGCTGACGACCTCGTAATCCTCGTCGAACAGATTTTCGACGCGCGCGAACAGTTCGAAGCGGCCACCCAGCGTCACGCTGCCGCGCAAGCCGACGAGCGTATAGCCGCCGAGATTGGTGCGCGCGAAGGTGAGATAGTCGAAATCGGCGCTGCGGCTGACGACCTGAACGCTGCCGCCGAGGCTGAAGCGGTCATTGCGCCAGTCGGCAGTGATATTGCCGCTATGCTTCGGTCGGCGCAGCAGCGTTTCGCCGGTCACGCGGTTCTTGGCATCGGTGAACGTGTAGTTCGCCGCGAGGTTGAGCCCTTCGACCGGGCGATACTCGATGAAGGTTTCGACGCCCCGCGCGCGGGTGCGCAGCAAATTGATGTAGTAGCCGAACGGATGCGTCGCGCAGCCGGTCGGGGCCGGCGTCACGAAGCAATTGGCGAAATCGATCTGATTGCGCGTGTTGCGGCCGAACAAGGTCACGCCAAGCCGTCCGCGGCCGAAGGCCTGTTCGATCCCGACATCGATGCTGTCGGCGGTTTCGGGTTGCAGCACCGGCACGCTGGACTCCGTCGCGGTGCCATAGGGACCGAAGAGCTGATATAGCGTCGGCGCCTTGAACCCGCCGCCATAGGCCGCGCGGAAAGTGGTGTTGCCCGTTGTGAACGCGACGTTCGCCGCGCCGGTCAGCTTGGTGCCATAAGTCTGGTAATCGTCGACGCGCAGTCCACCGGTCAGCGTCAAATCCGTGACCGGCGTGACGATCGCCTGGGCATAACCGCTGGTCGAATGCGTGCGATAGGTCGCGAAGCCGTCGAAATAGCGCGGGCGTTCGTGTTCGGCCCCGAACACGAGACGCAGTGCGCCGATCTTCGCATCGCCCTGGTATTCGTAGCGTTCGACGCGCCCGCGTGAAACGAATGGATTGCCGCCGAAGCTGTCACGGTTAATGTCGTTGAGGGTGAACGCGACGCGGTTCTTTACGCCGCCCAAATCGGCGTTGAGCCCGGCATAGCCGACGCTCTGTTCGGTCTTCGAATAATCGTCGGTGTCGGCGAAATTGAACGAGGCGTCATAGCCGTCGAAGCCGACCTTCGAATTGGCGTAGTAGCCGCGCAGGTCCAGCGAGACGCCCTCGGCGATACCCACTTCGACGCGGCCGTTGCCGGCATATTGGCGATAGCCGTCACGTTCGGTGCCGAACTTGTACGCGGAAATGCCGTCATCGCGGTACCAGCCGCCGCCGAGGCTCGCGGCGATGCTGCCGAAAGTGCCGCTGGCATTGCCGACGACGTTCGCCTGGTTCTTGTAGCCATATTCGCCGCGCAGCGTGGCGTGTGGATCACCGCCGGGCCGCGCGTTGACGATGTTGACGACGCCGCCAAGCGCCTGGCTGCCCCACGGCACCGAAGCCGGGCCGCGCAGCACTTCGATGCGTTCGATATTGTCGGCGATCAGGTTGCCGAAATCGAACGCGCCGCCGGGGGAGGTCGGATCGTTTACGCGCACGCCGTCGATGACGACGAGCGTCTGCGCGTCCTCGGCGCCGCGGATGCGGACGGCCGAGGGCTGGCCGGGGCCGCCGTTGCGCGTGACGGTGATGCCGGGGGTGGTGGCGAGGATATCCGAGACGACGGGGAACTGGCGCAATTCCAACTCTCCGCCGGTCAGCACGGTGACAGCTTGACCGACTTCTTCGCGGCGCTGCTCGGTCCGCGTGGCGGTGACGACAATCACGCGCGGGCTTAGATAGCCGATGGGATCAACATCGGCATAGGTTTCGTCGACCGGTTCAGCCGCAGGTTCGGCTTGCGCGGCGGCAGCTTGCGCCGCGAAGAAGGCAATAAGAGACAGCATTGGGAACCTCACATCCGTTCACATCGGTTGCGAGGGTGCTCCCCCGTTCGAACGCGTCTTCCCGCGCGCCCGAAAGGCCGACTGTGACAGGGAGGTCTCCTGGCTCCCGGGTCTAAGTTCGGCCCGCCTTCTCAGAGCCGAAGCTCCAATGGCATGATGGGCGTCACTCGCCGGTTACAGTTGCGGGTACAGCGCCGGTGTCGCACCGGTCTTCCCTGATCCTGTCTTGCCTGTGCGCTTAGCTGGCGGGCGGCGGCGGTGCAACGGGTGCATTGGGTGCCCGCCGGGCGGTGACGATGTGCACCGGCTTCAACAACATCTGCCCCTTGAGAATACCCTCACCCTTCGTCGGGTCGAGCGGGGCGTCGAAGATCCTGCGCGCGACGTCCATGCCGCTGACGACATGGCCGAACGCGGCATAGCCTGCCGCGGCGTCGGCATCGGGGTTCTTCGCATTCGCGTCGAGGCCGGGCATGTCGCTCAGCAGGATCGAAAAATCGCCCGTCGCGGTCCCCGGCGCGAAGCGCGCCATTGAGATCGCGCCGGCCTTGTGCAGCACGCCCGTCTGGCTGGTCGGCTCGTGCGCGATGGGTTTGAGGACGCGCTTCGGATCGTAGCGCACGCCCGCCTGGATCAGCCCGCTGGGCGGCTCGCCATAGGGCAAATGCATCACGCGATAGAAGACGATGCCGTCGAAACGCTTCTGATCGACGTAACGCAGGAAATTGGCCGTCGTGACCGGCGCATGCTTCGCGTCGAGCTCGAGCACGATCGTGCCAACTTCTGTGTTCAACGCCACGCGCGGAAAGTCGGTATAGGGGATCGGCGCAGGGGCCGGAGCCCGCTTGGCGGGTGCGGCGGCAACGAGGGCGAGCGCAGCGAGTGCGAAAATCCGGCGGTTCATGCCGGCAAGGGTAGACCCGAACGACGGCGGCGCGCAACCGCGCCGACCAGGCCGAAACCCGCGATCAGCATCACCCATTGGGCCGGTTCCGGCACCGCGACCGAGAAGCTGAAGAGCGCATCGCTCACGCCGGTGTCGAAATAGCTCCAGCTGGCGTTGCCCGCTGGATTGCCCAGGCCGTTGTCGAACACGAAATAGCGCAGCGCCGCTTCATTGGCATTGTCACCGCGCAGCATCGTCGTGCTGCCTGTGGCATCCGGGCTGTTATAGACAGTGATATAGGCGACGTAGCGCGTCAGGTCGGCGATCTGGACATTCGGATTGAACGTGATCGTCCCCGGCCCCGAGGCCACCAGATCGCTCTGCCACAGCGTCGACGGCGAACCGCCGCCGGTCGTGAAATTGGCCGTGCCGTTCCATGTGCCGACGGCGCCGCGGATTTGCCCGACGCCGCCGCTCAGGCTGAAGCTGAACGACTGGAGCGTCCCCGCCACGGGCGAGGCGAACACTTGCCCATAGGTCGGCGTGGCGGACGGCGCGGGGCCGAACGGAGCGACGGTCAAGCCCGTCGGGTTATTGGCGAAAGTGAGGACGCCCGCGCTCGCCGGCGCGGCGATGGCGGCAAGGCCGGCGGCAATCAAAGCGAACGCGCGCATATTCCAAAACCCCCAAGATCCCGCAGCGGCACTACGGCCAGCGTTGCCGCGATTCAATGTTAAGAAGCCTTGTTAATGTGCCGGATCGGGACGCCCTTGCGTGTTCGCGCGCGGCGATTAAGCGCTTGCAGCGTGGCAAGCGAACAAACTCCGCTCGATCGTTTCCGGACCGTGCTCGGTGGTGCGGCGCGCGCCATTGCGCACGAGCCCGAGGTCGAGCTGGCCTATACTGCCGATGCGCCGAGCCAGGCGGGGAAGAATTTGCGCGTCCCGATGCCTGCGCGCGGTTTGCCCGCCGATCAGGTCGCCGAGGCGCGCGGCGTGGCAGACGGGTTCGCGCTGCGGCTGCGCCATCATGATATTTCGCTGCACCAGCGCCGGGCCCCCGCCCCGCCCATCGCCCGCGCGGTGTTCGATGCGATCGAGCAGGTTCGCGTGGAAACGCTCGGCAGTCGCGGCATGGCCGGAATGCGCGCCAATCTGACCGAGGCGCATGCCTTCCGCCTCAAATCCGATCCGATCGTCCGGGCGCGCGACGCCGACGAAGTGCCGCTATCGAGCGCGGTCGCGCTGCTGCTGCGCGAACGGCTGACCGGAGAGGCGGTGCCGGCGGCAGCGCAAGCTGGGCTCGAGCTCGTGCGCGCGTGGATCGAGGACAAGGGCGGCGCGGACATGGATGCGCTGGGGCTGGTGATCGACGATCAGGGCGCCTTTGCCGACTTGGCGGGGAAATTGCTCGCCGACCTGCAACTGGTCGATGGCGAGCCCGCGCCCGACGAAGCGGACGAAGGCGGCGACGATCAGGATCAGGACGGCGCCGACGAGGACGAAGGCGACAGCGACGAGCCGCGCGAGGGCGACGCGCAGGTCGAGGAGCGCGGCGAAGAACGCTCGGACGACAATGGCGAGGGCGAAGGCGAGGCGCAGGGCGACGACTTTGCCGAGGACGACATGGCCGAGGGCGGCGAAGGCGAGGACGAGGGCATGTTGCCCGTCCGCCCCAACCGGCCGATGGCCGACCTGACGCCCGATTTCGACTATAAGGAATGGACCCGCCAGTTCGACGAGGTGATCTCCGCCGAGGAGCTATGCGATCCCGACGAACTGACGCGGCTGCGCGCCTATCTCGACCAGCAGATGATCCATCTGTCGGGGGCGGTCACAAAGCTCGCCAACCGGCTGCAACGGCGGCTGATGGCGCAGCAGCTGCGCTCATGGGATTTCGACCAGGAGGAAGGGATGCTCGACGCCGCGCGGCTGGCGCGCGTCATTGTCTCGCCGGGCAGCTCGCTGAGTTACAAGGTCGAGCGCGACACCGAGTTCAAGGACACCGTGGTGACGCTCCTCATCGACAATTCGGGGTCGATGCGCGGGCGGCCGATCTCGATCGCGGCGATTTCCGCCGACATCATGGCGCGGACGCTCGAACGTTGCGGCGTCAAGACCGAGATTCTGGGCTTCACCACGCGCCAGTGGAAGGGCGGCCAGTCCCGCGAGAACTGGCTGGCGGCGGGGCGGCCCCCTGCCCCGGGCCGGCTCAACGACTTGCGTCACATCATCTACAAGGCTGCGGACAATCCCTATCGCCGCGCGCGCTCGGCACTCGGCCTGATGATGCGCGAGGGGCTGCTCAAGGAAAATATCGATGGCGAAGCGCTGATCTGGGCGCATGCCCGGCTGCTGGCGCGGCCCGAGGACCGCAAGATCCTGATGGTCATTTCAGACGGTGCGCCGGTCGACGATTCCACGCTCAGCGTGAACAATGGCAGCTATCTGGAGCGCCATCTGCGGCAGGTCATCAACTGGATCGAGGCGCGCTCGCCGGTACAGCTCGTCGCCATCGGCATTGGCCATGACGTGACGCGCTATTATCGCCGCGCGGTCACGATCATGGACGCCGAGCAATTGGGCGGCACGATGGTCGAACAGCTGGCGGGGCTGTTCGACGTTCGTGACTAGGCAGCCGGCTTAATAGAACGCGGCCGGATCCGGCGTCGGGGCGCGGCAGGCGGCGATGATACCACGGTTGCAGTCCCATACCTGGACCCGCCATGCGCGCATCGCATCGGCATAAGCGCGCTGCTTGGCGGCATATTTCGCCTCGTTGTTCGCCGCCGTCGCGTCATGCGCGCGGAGGGTCGCGAGGTAATTGGCCATGTCGTAATCGTACGCCGCCTGCGCCGAGGCGGTGACGCCAACATTTGCGGCATCGCGGGCCTGCGCCGCCTGGTTGACAGCGCGATTGGTCGCGTCCAGTTCGGGGCGGTTAGGTGCGTTGATTGCGTCGGTACGCGCTTGCGGCTTGTCGTACCCGCGGTCTTCGGGAAGCGGCGCGCGCGGGACAGCGGGATCCTGGCTCTGCTGGGCCATCGCCGGCGCGGCGAGCAGCAGCGCGAGCAAAATTGTGCGTTTCATGGAACATCCTCCTGAGGAAGCGACACCCGTCAACGCGAGCCGCACCCCGGATGTTCCCAAAAACGAAGGACCGGACTTCCGGTGTTGGCGTGCCTTCGGGGGGAACACACGCCAACCGGAAATCCGGCCCTTCTACCCCTGGGTCGCGACCCGAAGGGGATCAGGTTGTTAGGTTAGCAGCGGTTGCTGCGTTCGATCGCCCGGCCCGCGAGAGCACCGGCACCGGCACCGACGATCAGGCCGGTCGTGCCGTCACCGCGGTGACGATAATAGCCGCGCCCGCCGCCACGGTCGATTTCCCGGCCGAGCAAACCACCGAGCACGCCGCCAAGGATGGCGCCGGTCGTGCCGTTGCTGCCACGCCGGCAGTCGCGATAACCACGGTAGTAGTTGCGGTTGTAATAGCCGTTACGGTTGTAATAGCCCTGGTTGTAATAACCATTGTTATAGCCGTTGTTGTAGCCATAACCCTGGCCATAATAATCGCCGGGGCGATAGCGCTGTGCCGCGGCCGGGGTCGCCGCGATACCGGTCAAAGCCACGCTGGCGAGGGCCGCGCCGGTCAGGAACTTCTTGAACATTTTTCGTCTCCTTCTCGACGCAAGTGATTGTCGATGAACGGCGTTTACCGTGATTCGGATGCGCGCTGGCTGAACACCCATGTTAGCTGTTGTTCAGCATCGCCGCACCGCGCAGAGGTATGAGCGTGCGGCGCCTCCTTCCCGTCATTTTGGTCATCCTCGTGGCACTGATGATCGAGCGGTCGAGCCTGCCGCCCCGGCTGGGTCCACGTGGGGGAACCATTGCGATCGCCGCGACGCCGGTTCAGCTCGACCCGCGAAATCCCGCCGTACGGCGAGTGGGCGAGCTCACCTATCTCCGCGGCTGGCAGCTCACCTCACCCTCTCCGGAATTCGGCGGGCTGTCGGCGCTCCGCCCTTGGCGCAGGCGCTGGCTCGCTGTCGAAGATACCGGCGCGCTGATCTCGTTCTCACCAACGGAAAACCAAGCGTTGTTGATGCCGCTGAGCCCGCGCTGCCAGCCGAACCGGGTGCGGCTGGGACGCGACCTCGAAGGGCTCGACACCGATGGGCGCTCAATTTGGGTGTCGGCCGAATGGCACAACACGATCTGCCGCCGCGACGCCGATGGGGCCCAATGGGGCATCCGTCCGGCGGCTATGGCCGATTGGCCGCGGTCGAGCGGCCCTGAAACGCTACTGCGGCTGCGCGACGGGCGGTTTCTGATTTTTCCAGAAGATGCGGCCTTTCCCGCATTGCTGTTTCCCGGCGATCCGGTCAGCGGGGCGAAGCCTGCGACGCTGCGCTATTCACCGCCCGCCGGCTATTCGCCGACCGATGCCGCGGAGCTGCCCGACGGACGCCTAGTTGTGCTCAACCGCAGGTTCGGGTTGCATGGGTTCGAGGCGAAGCTCGTGCTGTTCGACGGGTTGCCGGCGCACGGAGCGCAGCAGGGACGGACGATCGCGACGCTCGCGCGCCCGCTGATCCATGACAACTTCGAAGGCATCGCCGCAAGGCGCGAAGGGCGCGCCACAGTGCTGACGATTGTGTCCGACGATAACAAGAACGGGTTCCAGCAGACGCTGCTGCTGGAATTCCGGTTGGGCGATTAAGCCGCTGCGGCGGTCGTCGCGGCCTTCTTGGCGATCGCACGCTTCAGGCGGCGAGCCTTGAGGCTGAGCTTGTCTTCCGACGTCTTGGCCAGCCAGTTGTCGAGGCCGCCGACATGCTCGACCGAACGCAGGCCGTGCGTCGAAACGCGCAGCTTGACCGATTCGCCGAGCGTGTCGCTGATCAGCGTGACGTTCTGCAGGTTGGGCAGGAACGTGCGCTTGGTCTTGTTGTTGGCGTGGCTGACGTTGTGGCCAACCTGACGGCCCTTGCCGGTCAGTTCGCAAATGCGCGACATCGTTCGAATCTCTTATCTGGTGCTGAAAGAAGAGCGGCGCGCCTAAGCGTTTCCACTGGCAAGGTCAAGGTCGCGCAACCTTATCGCGCCTGCCCGCGTTATCGCACCACCTTACGGGAGCGAAACAAAATGCGTGGACTATTAGCACTGATCGTCATCATCATCCTCGGCCTGGTTGTGGCATCGGCGACGGGGCTCATCAACCTGACGTCGAGCGGTAAGCTCGAAGCGCCGAAGATCGAAGCCAAGGGCGGCAGCGTCCCCAACGTCGACGTCAACACCGGCAAGATCAACGTCGGCACCGAGAACAAGAGCGTCGAAGTGCCGACCGTCAAGACCGAGGAAAAGACCATCAAGGTCCCGACCGTCGGTGTCGAAAAGGCCAAGGGCAGCCAGTAACGACAGGTGCCACTGCGCCGTGTAGAGCGGCGCGGTGACCCTGCCCTTGCCCCTACCGATGCGCGCTGCACTTGATGCGGCACGTGATGCGGCGTCCGCGGGCGAAGTGCCCGTGGGCGCCGCTGTCGTTTCGGGGGGCGAGATCGTTAGCGTCGCCGCCAATGCCCCACGCCGTCTGAACGATCCGACCGCGCATGCCGAAATGCTCGCGATCCGCGCGGCGGCGGAGAAATTCGGCAGCGACAGGCTGCTCGGCTGCACACTCTACGTCACGCTCGAACCCTGCGCGATGTGCGCCGGGGCCATCGCCCTCTCCCGCATCGAGCGGGTGGTCTATGGCGCGGCGGACCCCAAGGGCGGCGGCGTGGCGCATGGCGCGCGGGTGTTTGACCAGCCGACCTGCCATCATCGCCCGGAAGTGATCGACGGGGTCGGAGAAGCGGAGGCCGCAGCATTATTACGCGACTTCTTTGCCGCGCGGCGTTGAAACACGTGTGAAAACCCGCCACTAAGCGGTCACCAAGATGAACAGCACCACCCTCGCGCCGTTCCCGTGGATCGACGTCGCGGTCATCCTGATCCTCATCCTCGTCAACGGCCTGTTCGCCATGGCCGAGCTGTCGATCGTTTCGTCGCGCAAGGCGCGGCTGCAGGCGATGGTCCGGCGAGGGAAAGCGGGCGCTCGCATCGCCATACAATTGAACGCCGATCCGTCGCGGCTGCTGTCCACCGTCCAGATCGGCATCAGCCTGATCGCGGTGGTGTCGGGCGCGTATTCAGGCGAAGCGCTGGGCGGGCCGGTCGGCGCGCGGATCGAGGCCTTGGGATTGGGCCTGCGCCATGAAACGGCTTACCGGATCGGCTTCATCCTGGTGATCGGCATCGTCACCTTCGTGTCGCTGATCATCGGCGAATTGGTCCCCAAGCAGCTGGCGCTACGCGCGCCGGAGCCCATCGCCGTCATCGCCGCGCGACCGATGCTGTGGCTGGCCAAGGCCACCGCGCCGCTGGTGTGGCTGCTCGACCGCACCAGCGCGGGTATCTTCCGCCTGCTCGGCCTCAACCGCGAGAGCGAGAGTCACGTCACCGCCGAGGAGCTGCACCTGATCGTCGCGGAGGCGAGCAAATCCGGCGTGATTGAGGAAAGCGAGCGGCAGATCATTTCGGGCGTCGTGCGGCTTGCCGACCGGCCCGTGCGCGAAGTCATGACGCCGCGCACCGAAGTCGATTGGATCGACGCCGATGCCGACCACGACACGTTGATGGAGCGGCTCGGCGAACTCCCGCACAGCCGCATTCCGGTCGCCGAGGGGTCGGTCGATGCAATCATCGGCATCGTCCAGGCGCGCGACATCGTCCAGACGCTGATCGGCGGACGCGACGTCGATCTGCGCCGGCTGATGAAGGCGGCGTGCGTTGTGCCCGATCATGTCGACGCGATGGATGCGCTCGAGGCGCTGCGCCATTCCGAGGTGCCGCTGGCGCTGGTCCATGACGAATACGGTCATCTCGAAGGGATCGTCACCCCGGCGGACCTGCTGGCCGCGATCGCCGGCGAATTCGCCAGCGACAAGGACGAGGACGGCGAACCCGCGATCGTCGAGCGCGAGGACGGCAGTCTGCTCGTCAGCGGCTGGTGCCCGGCGGACACCCTCGCCGCGCGCATCGGCCTGCATCTGCCCGAGGAACGGGATTACGCGACGGTCGCGGGGCTGGCCCTGGATTCGCTAAAACACATTCCCGAAGTCGGCGAGACGTTCGTCAGCGAGGGATGGAAGTACGAAATCCTCGACCTCGACGGCCGCAAGATCGACAAATTGCTCGTAAGCGAGGCGCGCCGAGGCGAGGCCTAACCCTCTCGATGATACGGGTGCCCCGCAATGATCGCGGTGGCTCGGTAGAGTTGTTCGGCAAGCATGGCGCGCGCGAGCATGTGCGGCCAGGTCAGGCGGCCGAAACTGAGTTTGAGGTCGGCGCTCGCCAGTTCTTCAGGCGTAAGCCCGTCTGCCGCACCGATGAGAAAACGGGCCTCGCGTGTGCCGCCGTCGCGCCATGTTTCGAGCTTTTGCGCGAGTTGGACCGAGCCGAGCGTTTCGCCGGTTTCGTCCAGCGCAATGATCTTGGTGCCGGGTACAATCGCCAATGACTTGCCGCCGGTATCGGGCAGTTCGGTGACCGCGAACGGCCACGCGATCCGCTTGGCATAACGCTCGATCAACTCCGCCTCGGGACAACGCCCGATGCGGCCGCGCGCGACGATGTGGAGCTTCAGAATTTCTTCCAGTGCGCAAAGAGCTTGTCCACCGAGCCGCCATTGGTCGCGAGCTCGCCTTCCACGCGCTTACGCCCATCATAATAAACCAGAGCGGGATGGTCCTCGCCGCGCGCTGTCAGATCGGCAGCCTGCGCATCGCTTAGCGAGCCGCCGCCCGCGATATGATCGGCATAGCCTTCGGTCAGCCACGCCGGATAGCGTGCATCAGCGGTGGCGCCGAAATGGGCGCGCGTCATCTGATGGGTCCATTCATGCGCAACGACGCCGCTCAGCGTGCGTTCGCCGCCGACCGTACGGCCATTGAATACGCGGTCGTGGGCAATGTCGTTGCGGTTGACGACGACGGCAGAAGACAGCGGCCGGCTGACCCCGAAGGCGCCCGACGATTGCAATGTGAGCAGACGCCAGCGCCAACCCCCATCGGTGAGGAAGATTTGTCCGCCGTGGCCGGCCACCGCTAACGGGCTCGCCGCCGCCAGCGCTTCCGCGCGCCCGACGATCTGATCGATCTGCGGCGCGATCGGCTGCTCGGCGTAAACCGTGACGCCACCGACCGCCCGTTTGTAGGGAAATGCCAGTGCGGCGGGCGCGTGGATTACGACAGCGAAAACCGTCACCAGCGCGACGAGCGCCGCTGGCCCGCGGCGCGCCTGGCCCTTGGCCATTAGTGAGTGGTCGGCGCCGCCGGCGCGTCCCCGAAACCCCACATGCGTTCGAGGTTGTAGAAGCTGCGTACTTCGGGACGGAACAGGTGGATGATCACGTCGCCCGCATCGAGCATCACCCAATCGGCGGCCGCCATGCCTTCGACGCGCACCGGGCGTCCGGTCTGTGCCTTGATCTTTTCCTGCAGCTTCTGCGCCATCGACGCGACCTGACGGGTCGATCGGCCGCTGGCGATGACCATGTGATCGGCGATCGAGGACTTGCCGGCCAGCGGGATGCTGATCGCGTCGACCGCCTGGTCGTCGTCCAGCGATTGCATGATCAGCGCGTGGAGCGCCGCGACTTCCGCATCGGTCGCCTGGAGTGGCGTGGCGGGCTGGGCCTTGGTGGCTTGGGCAGTCGCGGGCATTCGGCTCCTATCGGGTTGCGCCGCCTGGATCGGGCGGCTGGGCAGATATGGGTACGGGCAAGTGGAGATGCCAGTCCGGATCGGCACGCCGCAGCGCGGTCGCCGAAATCGGATCAGGGGCCAGGTGCAGCAGCACGAGCGCCGGCGGTCTCCAACGCGTCCAGTCTTTGCCGCCCGCGGTCCGGACGAAGCGCCGCAGCCAGGCCGCGGCGGGACTCGCTGCGGCAAGGCCAGGATATCCGGGCCGGACCGCGACCGCAATCACGATAGAGCGCGCCAGTCGTCGCCAATCCTTCCACCGATGCATTTCGGCAACAATGTCAGCGCCCATCACCCATATGAAACGGCGATTAGGGTAACGTTGTTGCAGCTTGCGTACAGTGTCCACGGTATAGCGCGTCCCGAGCTTTTGCTCGAGCGCACTGGCGCGGATGCGGCTGTGGCGGGCAACGCGCTTGGCCGATGCCAACCGCGCCGGCAGCGGCGCCATGTCGTTGGCGCCGTCTTTCAGCGGATTGCCCGGCGACACCAGCCACCACATCTCGTCGAGGCCCAACTGGTCCATCGCCGCGAGCGAGATGCGCCGGTGCGCGCGGTGCGCGGGGTTGAACGACCCGCCAAGAAGCCCGGTCCGGATCAGGCCTGCTTCTCCTGCGCCAACCATTGGCCGCGATAACCGCCCTGCATGCCGAACATCCAGCCCGGATATTCGGACGCGAGCTTGCTCGCCTCATCCAGTGCCTGCAGATCGTCCGCGCTCAGCTTGACTTCGGTCGCGGCGAGATTGTCACGTAATTGATCGTCGCGCTTGGCACCGATGATTACGCTGTTCACCGCCGGCTGGTGCAGCAGCCACGCCAGCGCAGTCTGCGCAACGGACACGCCATGCGTCTTGGCGATCGGATCGAGCGCGTCGAGCACGGCGTTGCCGCGCGCGTCGTCGATCGGTGGAAACGGGAATGCCTTGCGCCGTCCCTCATCATCGCCGCGATATTTGCCCGAGAGGTAGCCGCCGGCGAGCGGGCTCCACACCATCACGCCCAGCCCTTCGGACTGAACCATCGGGATCAATTCGCGCTCCAGCTCGCGCCCGACCAGCGTGTAATAGGCCTGCAGCGACTGGAACCGCGCCGCGCCGGTGCGTTCGGCAATGCCCAGCGCCTTGGCGATCTGCCACGCCGCCCAGTTCGACACGCCGACGTAACGGACATGCCCCTGCCGCACGAGGTCGTCGAGCGCGCGCACCGTCTCCTCGATCGGCGTGCCCGCGTCCCAACCGTGGATCTGGTACAGGTCGATATGGTCGGTCTGGAGCCGTTTCAGGCTCGCCTTGACCTCATCCATGATGTGCCCGCGCGTTGCGCCCGCGTCGAGCGGCCCCTTGCCCATCGAGCCGAACACCTTGGTTGCCAGCACCACGTCTTCACGCCGCAGGCCGAGGTTGCGGATCGCCCGCCCGGTAATTTCCTCCGACTGGCCTTCCGAATAGACGTTGGCGGTGTCGATAAAATTGATCCCGGCATCGACCGACGCCTTGAGCATCGCGTCCGCCTGATCCTGATCCAGCCCCGCAATCGCCTTGAAGCGCCCCGCGTTGCCGAAGGTCATGGTGCCAAGGCAGAGTTCGGATACGAACAGGCCCGTGCGGCCGAGGCGATTGTAGCGCATGGCGATTCCTTCTGGTTAAGCTCTGATCTGCCCGCTGCCGCGGCCGATCCATTTGTACGTCGTCAGCCCCTCGAGCGCGACCGGCCCCCGCGCGTGGAGGCGGCCGGTGGCGATCCCGATTTCGGCGCCGAGGCCGAATTCCCCGCCATCGGCGAACTGGGTCGAGGCGTTGTGCAGCACGATGGCGCTATCGACCCGGGCGACGAATTGTTCCGCGACGGCTGCGTCATCCGTGACGATCGCGTCGGTATGGCCCGAGCCGTGTTTGGCGATGTGCGCGAGTGCGGCATTGAGGCCGTCGACAATGGCCACGGCAAGGTCGGGCGCGAGAAACTCGGTATCCCAATCGTCGTCCGTCGCCGCGCCGATCCGAGGATCGAGCCGCTGGGCCGCCGTATCGCCGCGCAGGATCGCTCCGGCATCGAGGAGCGCGCCGACCAGCATTTCGGGCTGGGGGAAGGCACGATCGATCAGCAGCGTTTCCAGCGATCCACACACCCCCGTACGGCGCAGCTTGCCATTGACCGCGATCGCCTGCGCCATCGCCGGGTCTGCGGCGCTGTGGACGTAAAGGTGATTGTTGCCGTCGAGATGCGCGAGCACGGGCACGCGCGCCTCCTCCTGCACGCGCGCCACCAGTCCCTTGCCCCCGCGCGGAATGATCACGTCGATCAGGCCGCTGGCCGTCAGCATTGCGCCAACGGCCGCGCGGTCGTTTGTCCGGACAAGTTGCACGACGTCGGCGGGCAATTCGGCCGAAAGCAGTCCGGACAACATTGCCTCATGGATCGCGGCGTTGGAACGCGCCGCCTCGCTGCCGCCGCGCAGGATGATCGCGTTGCCGCTCATCACTGCCAGCGCCGCCGCGTCGGCGGTAACATTGGGGCGACTTTCATAGATCATCCCGATCACGCCGAGCGGGATGCGGACGCGGCTGAGCTCAATGCCATTGGCAGGCGTACGGGTGTCGATGACCCGCCCGACCGGATCGTCGAGCGCAGCGACGGCCTCGACCCCCGCGGCCATCGCCTCGATCCGCCCGGCATCGAGGCGCAAACGATCAACCATCGCCTCGCTCAGTCCGCTTGCCGCCGCTACATCCGCCTCGTTCGCCGCGACGATGGTGTCCGTCCCGGCCCGCAAGGCTGCCGCCGCCGCACGCAGTCCGGCGCGCTTCGTCTCACTGCTGGCAACCGCCAGGTCACGCGCAGCCGCCCGCGCCTGCGCGCCCATCGCCGCGACGCTGGCCGCCGCGTCCATGCTCAGAAATCCAGCTTGTCGTAATGCGTCGGGGGCGCGATCACGCCCATTCGCTCAGCAAGCAGCGGGCGGAAACCGGGCCGCGACTTCAATCCCGCATACCACGCGCGCGTGCCCTCATGGCTGCGCCAGTCGACCCCGCCCAGATAGTCTGCCACCGAAATCTGCGCCGCCGCAGTCAGGTCGGCCAGGCTCATCGTCGCGCCCGCCAGCCATTTGCGGTGATCGAGCAGATAATCGAGATAATCGATCATCGCGTTCGCCGCAGTCATCGCGCCGCGCAGGACGCCGGTGTCGGGGCTGGCCCGCTGCAACCGCTTCAGCATCCGTTCGCGCATCAGGGGGGCGACGACCTCGCCGTGAAACTGCTGATCGAACCAAGCCACCAGCCGCCGGATTTCGGCGCGTGCGACGGGCGTGCCCGCGATCATCGGCGCGCGTTCAACCGTTTCCTCAAAATATTCGCAGATCGCATCGCTGTCGATCAGCGTGATGCCCTTGTCGCTTTCGACCAGGACCGGCGTTTGCCCGGCGGGATTGAGGTCGACGAACTCGTCGCGCCGTTCCCACGGATGTTCCCGGATCAGTTCGTAATCGACGCCTTTTTCGGCCAGCAGCAGCCGCACCTTGCGCGAAAAGGGACAAAGCGGGAATTGGTGTAGCAGCCACATAAGCGGCTGCTTTAGCGGCTGCTTTGCCGGGCGCTAGTAGCCGGTCTCGTTCAGCACGCGCTCGACACGGCGGGCAAACTCGTCCGCCGCGGCCTTGACCTCGCCACCCGCGCGGGCAGCACCCGCAGCGGTGCGCGCGGCACGGCGCATGTCCTGATGCAGATGTTCGCGATATTCGGGATCGCGCTTGGCCATCAGGTCGCCGATGGTCCGCGAGCCGTCATTGTTTGCATAAGGATCGGCGGCGCGGCGGACGCCGTCGATACGCACGTCGAGGATCGCATCGGTCACCGCCTGGACAGCGCCCGCCATTGCGCGCGCGGTCGAGGGATCGACCGGCGAGCGGCCGCGGCCGGCATCATAATCCTCGTCCTCGCGCGGATCGGCATAACGCTGGCCGTTATACTGTGGATCGCGCGCCTGGTCGTAATTCGGCGGCGGCGGCGGATACTCCTGCGCCAAAGCCGGAGCGGCGACGAGCACAAGCGGCAGAAAAGCGAGCGTCTTCATGGGCTAAACCTATCAGATTTCAGCGAATCGAACAAAGCCCCTGCATTTTCCGTGCTTTACCTCCGCTGAACGTCACTCCGCCGCAATGGCAACCGCGTCGTCGAGCGGCTGGCTCAGCCGGGTCAGCATTTCCCTCGGCACCACTTGCCAGAACTGTCCGACATGGCTGCCCCAATCCTCGAGGATCGACGCGGCCCAGCGACTGTCCGTCGCGGCGACATGCGCCTCGATCAGGCCGCGCAGCCGGTCCTCCCACCATACCGAGCCGATCCGCCGCAGCACGATGGTTTCGGGGTTGGCGCGTTCCTCGAAATGACCGTCCACATCGAGCACGAACGCCATGCCGCCTGACATGCCGGCGCCGAAATTGCCGCCGGTCCGCCCGAGGATCACCGCAGTGCCGCCGGTCATATATTCGCAGCCATTCGCACCACAGCCTTCGACGACGACGTCTGCACCCGAATTGCGGACGGCGAAGCGCTCGCCCGCACGTCCTGCGGCGAACAGCTTTCCGCTGGTCGCGCCGTAAAGCACGGTGTTGCCGATGATGACGTTTTCCTCGGTGGCCAGCGGCGAGCTGACCATCGGGCGGATCGAAATGCTGCCACCCGACAGGCCCTTGCCGACATAGTCATTGGCCTCGCCGAACACTTCGAGGCTGATGCCCTTGCACAGGAACGCGCCAAGGCTCTGCCCCGCCGAGCCGCGCAAGCGGACCTGGACATGCCCGTCAGCCAGGGCGCTCATGCCGAATTTGCGGGTGATTTCCGCCGACAGTCGCGTGCCCACCGCGCGGTGCGTGTTCCGCACGGTATAGGTCAGCTGCATCTTTTCTGCCCGCGCGAACACCGGCGCCGCATCGCGCAGGATCTGGGCGTCGAGGCTGTCGGGCACGGCGTTGCGGAAGGTGCTGAGGCTGAAACGCCGCTCGACGTCAGTCGCGTCGACCTTGGCGAGGATCGGGTTGAGGTCGAGATCGTCGAGATGTTCGGCACCGCGGCTGACCTGGCGCAGCAGGTCGGTGCGGCCGATGACGTCGTCCAAGCTCTTGAAGCCCAGGCGTGCGAGAATTTCGCGTACTTCCTCGGCGATGAAGGTCATCAAATTGATGACCTTCTCCGGCGTGCCCGTGAACTTCGCACGCAGGCGTTCGTCCTGTACGCACACGCCCACCGGGCAGGTGTTCGAATGGCATTGGCGCACCATGATGCAGCCCATCGCGACGAGGCTCAGCGTGCCGATGCCGAATTCTTCCGCACCCAGGATCGCGGCGATGACGATGTCACGACCGGTCTTGAGGCCGCCGTCCGTTCTTAGCTTCACACGCCCGCGCAGTCCGTTGAGCGTCAGGGTCTGGTTGACCTCGCTCAGCCCCATTTCCCACGGCGTGCCGGCATATTTGATCGAGGTTTGCGGGCTGGCGCCCGTGCCGCCGACATGCCCGGCCACGAGGATAACGTCGGCATGCGCCTTGGCCACGCCCGCCGCGACGGTGCCGATGCCGGCTGCCGACACCAGCTTCACGCACACCCGCGCGTGCGGATTGATCTGCTTCAGGTCGTAGATCAGCTGCGCCAGATCCTCGATCGAATAGATGTCATGATGCGGCGGCGGCGAAATCAGGCTGACGCCGGGCGTCGCGTGGCGCAATTTGGCGATGAATTCGGTTACCTTGAAGCCGGGCAGCTGACCGCCCTCGCCCGGCTTGGCGCCCTGCGCGACCTTGATTTCGATTTCTTCGGCGGCACCAAGATACTCCGCCGTCACGCCAAAGCGCCCAGAAGCAATCTGCTTGATTGCCGAATTGGCGTTGTCGCCATTGGCGCGCGGGGCATAGCGTTCGCTGTCCTCGCCGCCCTCGCCCGACACGGCGCGCGCGCCAATGCGGTTCATCGCGATCGCCAGCGTCTCGTGCGCCTCGGGGGATAGCGCGCCTAAGGACATGCCGGGGGTGACGAAGCGTTTGCGGATCTCGGTGATCGCCTCGACATGCTCGAGCGCCACCGGCTCCTTCGCCCAGTTGAACTCGAGCAGATCGCGCAGATACACCGGCGGCAGATCCTGCGCGCCGCGCGAAAATTGCAGATAGGTCGAGTAGCTGTCCGACCCAACCGCCTTTTGCAGCAAGTGCATCAGCGGCGCCGAATAGGCATGCTCCTCCCCGCCCATCCGCTGGCGGTAGAAGCCGCCGATCGGCAGCGTCGCCACCGCCGCGTCGAACGCCTTGGCGTGCCGCTCCGACGCATTGAGCGCGAGGCTGTCATAGCCCTCGCCCGAAATCTTCGCGGGCATGCCGGGAAACAGGTCGTTGACGAGCGCGCGGCTCAGCCCGACCGCCTCGAAATTATAGCCGCCGCGATAGGAGGAGATCACCGCGATCCCCATCTTCGCCATGATCTTGAGCAGCCCGTCATTGACCGCCTTGCGGGCATTTTCGACGCAGGTTTCGAGGCTGCGTTCGCCCGCCAGCCCGCGCGCGTGCCGGTCGGCGATCGCGGCCTCGGTCAGATAGGCATTCACCGTCGTCGCACCGACGCCGATCAGCACCGCGTGATAATGCGTGTCGAGGCATTCGGCGGCGCGGACATTGATGCTGGCAAAGCTGCGCAGCCCCTTGCGGACGAGATGCGTGTGCACCGCCGCCGCCGCGAGGATCATCTGCATCTGGACGCGGTCGGCGCTGACATGCTCGTCGGTCAGGAACAGTTCGCTTTCGCCGCGCCGCACCGCCTGTTCGGCTTCGGCCCGCACCCGCGCGATTGCCGCGCGCAGCCCCGCCGCGCCGCTGCCGGCGTCGTACGTGCAGTCGATATCCGCCGCACTGCCACCGAAATGCGCCTTGAGCCGCGCCCATTCCGCATTGGTCAGCACCGGGGAATCGAGCACCAGCACCCGGTCGCGCCCGTCACCCTGGTCAAGGATGTTGGTCAGATTGCCGAAGCGCGTCTTGAGGCTCATCACCTGCCGTTCGCGCAGACTGTCGATCGGCGGGTTGGTGACCTGCGCGAAATTCTGGCGGAAAAAATGATGGATCGCGCGCGGATTGTCCGAAATCACCGCGAGCGGCGTATCGTCGCCCATCGATCCGATCGCTTCCTTGGCGTCCTCGGCCATCGGCGCGAGGATCAGCTCCATGTCCTCCATCGTCAGCCCGGCCGCGACCTGCCGCTGCATCAGTTCGGCGCGTGACCAGCCGGGCTCGACCGTCTTGGGTTGCGGCAAATCGGCGAGCTCAAGGAAATCGGCGACGCGCGCGGCATAATCCGCCTCGCCCGCTAGCCGGTCCTTGATCTCGCGGTCGCCGTACAGCTTCCCCGAATCCAGATCGACCGCGATCATCTGCCCCGGCCCCAGCGCACCTTTGGCGACGATGGTGCTTTCCGGCACCACGACCATCCCGGCTTCCGAGCCGACCACCAGCAACCCGTCATCGGTCAGCATGTGCCGCAGCGGACGCAACGCGTTGCGATCGACCCCCGCCACCGCCCAGCGGCCATCGGTCATCGCCAGCGCGGCCGGGCCGTCCCATGGCTCGGTGACGCTGGCGAAGAAGGAATACATCGCGGCATGCGCCTCGGGCATCCGCGGGTCGGCCTGCCACGCCTCGGGCACCAGCATCGTCTTGGCGGTCGGCGCGTCGCGGCCCGAACGGCAGATCACCTCGAACACCGCGTCCAGCGCTGCCGTATCGCTCGCCCCCGCGGGGATCACCGGCTTCACCTCCGCCGAGGCATCGCCGAACGCGAGGCTGGCCATGCGGATTTCGTGGCTCTTCATCCAATTCTTGTTGCCGCGAATGGTGTTGATCTCGCCATTGTGCGCGAGGCAGCGGAACGGTTGCGCCAGCCACCATTGCGGGAAGGTGTTGGTCGAATAGCGCTGGTGGAAAATCGCCACGCGGCTGCAGAACCGCTCGTCCTGCAGATCGGGGTAAAACACCGACAGGCTCTCGGCGAGGAACAGCCCCTTATAGACGATCGACCGCGCCGACAGCGAGCAGATGTAGAAGCCCTGGATCTGCGCCTCGATCACCTTGCGCTCGATCTTGCGGCGGACGAGGTAGAGGTGCTTTTCGAAGTCGGCGATGGCGGTTTTCGATGACGGTCCGGCGATCATGATCTGCTCGATCTCCGGCCGCGTCGCCTGTGCCTTCAGCCCGATCACCGAAACGTCGACCGGCACCTGGCGCCAGCCATGGATCGAGAACCCGGCGTCGATCACCTCGCTCTCGACGATCGTCCGGCACGCCTCCTGCGCGCCCAGATCGGTGCGCGGCAGGAACACCATGCCGACGCCGAGCCAGGTCTTGTCGATCGGCTTGTGTCCCGACGCGACAATGGCATCGGCGAAGAATGCCATCGGCAGATCGACGTGAATCCCCGCGCCGTCGCCCGTCATGCCATCGGCATCGACCGCGCCGC
>DATJIN010000042.1:0-21335 GCA_035493275.1 Sphingomonas sp.
TGGCGCACCGGAAGGGATTCGAACCCCTGACCCCTGCCTTCGGAGGGCAGTACTCTATCCAGCTGAGCTACCGGTGCGTGGGCGCGGCTTTACGCGGTGGCGTTACTTCTTGGCAAGCTGGACCGGCTGGAACTTGCCCAACCCGCAACTCGCGCCGCGCTGCAGGCTGCCGCCGGCGCTCTGCAGGACGGTGATGATGTCGACGCTGCACAGCTGCGACAGTGAGGTCGCATAGCTGAAGCGCTCCTCGAACCCCAGGCTGGGGCAGGACCCGGGCAGGGTGTTGCGATAGACTTTGCCGCCGGTGGTGTAGAAATCGATCACATTGTCACTGCGCACGCGCGTTTCGCGTATTTGCGGCAGGTACAGGCAATTGACCGCGTCGCCGCTGGGCGTCGCTTCGGGAATGTCGCGACCCTTGGCGTCGGCAATCGCAGCGACCGACAACAAGGCGGTGGCGATGAGCAGCTGTTTCATGGCGTTCCTCCATCATCCTTTTGCTTGGGCGCAGGTGTCTTGGGCCTGAACGCGCATAGATCGGTGACAATGCAACGCCAGCATTCGGGTGTGCGCGCCTTGCAG
The DNA here is from genome assembly GCA_035493275.1 of Sphingomonas sp. GTDB lineage: Bacteria > Pseudomonadota > Alphaproteobacteria > Sphingomonadales > Sphingomonadaceae > Sphingomonas_O. Next base: position 583 of record DATJIN010000042.1, read on the forward strand.
ATATAGCGTCCGTGCAGGATGAGCCAGTGATGCGCGTGGCTGCGGAATGGCTGCGGCGTCTGCCGGTCGAGGATCGTCTCGACGGCGAGCGGCGTCTTGCCCTTGGCGAGGCCCGTGCGGTTGCCGACGCGAAAGACATGCGTGTCCACCGCGAAGGTTTCGGCACCCAAAGCCACATTGAGAACGACATTGGCGGTCTTGCGCCCGACGCCCGGCAGTTCCTCGAGCAGTGCGCGCTCGGTCGGCACCTCACCACCATATTTGTCGACCAGCATCCGGCTTAACGCGATGACGTTCTTCGCCTTGGTGTTGAACAGGCCGATGGTCTTGATGTGCTGTTTGAGCCCTACCTCGCCGAGATCGAGCATCGCCTGCGGATCGCGGACGTCGGCGAACAGTTTACGCGTCGCCTTGTTCACGCCTGCGTCGGTGGCTTGTGCGGACAGGACGACCGCGACGAGCAGTGTGTAGATGTTGACGCTTTCAAGCTCGGTTTCCGGCGCCGGATTGGCTTCGGCCAGGCGCCGGTAGAACTCGAAAATATCGGCCTTTTTCAAAGTCCCAGTACGTCGTTCATCGTGTAGCGCCCGGGCGAGAGGCGGACGAGCCACAGCGCCGCCTTGATCGCCCCGCGCGCGAAAATCTCGCGGCTTTCGGCGCGGTGGGTCAGTTCGATGCGCTCGCCTTCGGTGGCGAGGAGGACGGTGTGGTCGCCCGCCGCCGATCCGCCGCGCAAACTGGCGAAGCCGATGCTGCCGCGGTCGCGCGGCTGGTCGGTCTCGAACCTGTCGAACCGGCTGACTTCGGGGAGGCTCCGTGCCCGTCCCCGCGCCGCCGCTGCCGCCAGCGCCAGGGCGGTACCCGAGGGCGCGTCGACCTTATGCCGGTGGTGCAGTTCGAGGATTTCGATATCCCAATCGTCGTCGAGCCGTGCCGCCGCCTGTTCGACCAGCGCATTGAGCAGCGTCACGCCGAGTGAGGTGTTCGCCGCCTGCAGCACCGCGATCGACTGCGCCGCCTCGTCGATCATCTCGTGATGCTCTTGCGACAGCCCCGTGGTGCCGATCACGATGGGGGTCTTAGCCGCCACCGCTGCATCGAGATTGCCGCCGAGCCCGACCGGCGCGGAGAAGTCGACCAGCACATCGCTCTTCTTCGCCAGCGCCAACGGGTCCTCGCCCAGGTCGCAGCCGCCCGCGAGAACGAGGTTCTGATCGGCAAGCGCATGCGCGATCGCTTGCCCCATCCGCCCGCGGCTGCCGAAAATTCCGATCTTGACCATCGCGGCGCCCCTAAGCCAGCTTCTCGATCAGCGCCATCGCCGCCGCCGGGTTGCGGTGCTTTGCGCCTGAAATGAAGAAAACAAAGGCATCGCGCCCGTTCGCCGCCCAGCCCTTCGCGCGCGTCGCCCAGGCGTTGAGCGCCTTGTCATCATAGCCCGTCGGCGCCGCGTCCACGCTCTCCTGCAGCCGTGCGTAAAACAGGGAGGACGACGGCGCAGTGATCTCGGGAAACTCGTTCGAATGCGCGAAGACCACCGCGTGTCCGGCCTTGTTGACCATTGCGGCGAATTCGGGCGCCTGAAAACTTTCGTGCCGCACCTCGATCGCGTGCTGCAGCGGCACCCCGTCCTGCTTGATAGGGAGCAGATCTAAAAACCCGCGGAAATCGTCCGCGTCGAACTTCTTCGTCGCCATGAATTGCCACAGGATCGGGCCCAGCCGATCGCCCAGCTCGGTCAGCCCCTGCGACAAAAACCGCTCGATCGATTCCGCACCTTCCGCCAGCACACGTCGGTTGGTGCAGAAACGCGACGCCTTCACCGCGAACTTGAACCCATCAGGCACCGCCTCCGCCCATTTGGCGAAGGTCTCCGGCTTCTGGCGGCCGTAATACGTGCCGTTGATCTCGATCGCGGTCAGCTTGGTCCCGGCATAAGCGAGCTGCTTCGCCTTGCTCGTACCCGGCGGGTAAAACGTCTCGCGCCACGGATCGTAATCCCAGCCCCCCACGCCGACGCGGATCGTGCCCCTGTTCATGCCGCTTGGTTGGCACATGATGCAGGTCTAGGACAGGGGGATGTCGACGCGCACTGCTACCTGCCGCTGCGGACAATTCCGCGCCACCGTTACCGGCGATCCCGTAAGGATTTCGGTGTGCCATTGCCTCAATTGCCAGAAGCGCTCGGGCAGCAGCTTCGCCGCACAGGCGCGCTGGCCCGAGGACCAAGTTGTCTTCAACGGCGAGTTCAGGGAATGGGAGGCGGCGGGCGACAGCGGCGGCAAGGCGACCTTCCGTTTCTGCCCGACCTGCGGTTCGACCGTTGCCTACAAGGCGGATGGTCTGCCCGGCCTTACCGCCATCGCCATCGGCGCCTTTACCGATCCGGGTTTTCCACCACCCGACTATTCGGTCTATGAGTCGCGCAAGCACGCCTGGGTCGAGATCGTCGGCGAGGGGATCGAACGTTTCTGAACGTCGCCGCCTCGGCCTGTTCCGCCGCATACGGCCAACATGAAACATTCCTCGCCGCGATAGGTTCTGGCGACGGGCATTTTCGCAAGGGAATTCCGGCATGGTCAATCTCGACAAGGCGGGTACCTATCAACTCGGGGAGCGCGCCGTGCGCCGCATCGGCTATGGCGCGATGCAGCTGGCGGGGAAGGGCGTGTTCGGCCCGCCGCGCGATCGCGCCGAAGCCGTGGCCGTGCTCCGCGCCGCGGTCGATGCCGGGGTCGATCACATCGACACGTCCGATTATTACGGACCCTTCGTCGTCAACGACATCATCAAGGAGGCGCTGCACCCCTATCCGGCGAATTTGACGCTGGTCACGAAGGTCGGCGCGAGGCGCGACGGCAAGGGGCAATGGCTTCCCGCGCAATCGCCCGATGAAATCACCGCCGCGGTGCATGACAATCTCGAACGGCTCGGCATCGAACAGATCGGCGCGGTCAATTACCGCGCGATGTTCGCGCAGGAACCGGCGAAGGGTTCGATCGGCGCGCAGGTCGAGGTGCTGGCCACAATGCAGCAGCAAGGCCTGATCGGTGGCGTCGGCGTCAGCAACGTCCTGCCCGAACAGATTAAGGAGGCGCAGGCGATCACGCCGATCGTCTGCGTCCAGAACATGTACAATCTCGCCCACCGCAACGACGATGCGCTGGTCGACAGCTTGGCCGCGCAAGGCATCGCCTATGTGCCGTTCTTCCCCTTGGGCGGGTTCAGCCCGCTGCAATCCGACACCCTGTCGCGCGAAGCCGCCCGCCTCGGCATCACGCCGCTGCAGGCGGCGCTCGCCTGGCTATTGCGCCGTTCGCCCAACATCTTGCTGATCCCCGGCACCTCGTCGCGCGCGCACCTCGCCGAAAATCTGGCGGTGGCGGACATCACGCTCGACGATCAAGCGATGGCCGCGCTCAACGGCATGGCGTGACTGCGCGCAATATCGTCATCCTCACCGGCGCGGGCATTTCCGCCGAGAGTGGCCTCGCCACTTTCCGCGGACCCGGCGGATTGTGGGAGGGACACCGCATCGAGGATGTCTGCACGCCGGAGGCGCTGCGGCGTGATCCGGAATTGGTCCATCGCTTTTACGACGAGCGCCGCGCGGCGCTTTCGCGCGTCGAACCCAATGCGGCGCACCTCGCGCTGGCACAGCTCGACCGGGAATGGCCGGGCGAGCTGCTGATCGTCACGCAGAACGTCGATGACTTGCACGAACACGCGCATCGGGACGACCATGCCCCGCATGGTCGAGGAACTGCCGGGGGCAGCTCCGACCCGATGCGCGCGACGCGGCTGCTGCACATGCACGGCGAGCTCAATTCCGCGCTGTGCGCAGCGTGCGGCACCCGCACCACATGGGCGGACAGCCTGCCGCCCGGCACCGCCTGCGAGAGCTGCGGCCGTCCCAAACTCCGTCCCGACATCGTCTTCTTCGGTGAGATGCCCTACGAGATGGACCGCATCGAAGACGCGCTCGCCCGTGCGCACATCTTCGTCTCGATTGGCACGTCCGGCGCGGTCTATCCCGCCGCCGGCTTCGTCCGCACCGCCGCCTATCATGGCGCGCGCACGCTGGAGATGAACCTCGATCCCAGTGCCGGCAGCCACTATTTCGACGAAACCCGGATCGGCCCGGCGAGCACACTCGTCCCCGCCTGGGTCGAAAGCATCCTCGCCTCGAAACCTTGACCCTGCGCGCCCGCGTCCGCATGGCGCGGTGCAGCATGGCGCTCGCATTCCAAGACCTGATCCTGACCCTCCACCGCTATTGGGCGGACAGGGGCTGCGTGATCCTTCAGCCCTACGACATGGAAATGGGGGCGGGGACGTTCCACACCGCGACGACGCTGCGCGCGCTCGGCCCCGATCCGTGGAACGCGGCCTTCGTCCAGCCGTGCCGCCGCCCGACCGACGGGCGCTATGGCGAAAACCCCAACCGGCTGGGCCATTATTACCAGTATCAGGTAATCCTGAAGCCCAGCCCAGCGGACCTGCAGGACCTCTATCTCGGCAGCCTCGAAGCCATCGGCCTCGACATGCGCCTGCACGACATCCGCTTCGTCGAGGATGACTGGGAATCGCCGACGCTCGGCGCCTGGGGCTTGGGCTGGGAAGTGTGGTGCGACGGGATGGAGGTGACCCAGTTCACCTATTTCCAGCAAATGGGCGGGTTCGATTGCAAGCCGGTCGCGGGCGAGCTGACTTACGGCCTCGAACGCCTCGCGATGTACATCCAGGGCGTCGACAATGTGTACGACTTGGATTTCAACGGCGCGGGCGTGACGTACGGGGACGTGTTTCTCGAAAACGAGAAGCAGATGTCCAAATGGAATTTCGAGGTCGCGGACACCGAGAGCCTGTTCGATCAATTCCGCAAGCACGCCGCGGAATGTGAGAACTCGCTCAACGCCAATCTGCCGATCCCCGCCTATGAACAGGCGATCAAGGCCAGCCACATCTTCAACACGCTGCAAGCGCGCGGCGTGATCTCGGTCGCCGAGCGCCAGGCCTATATCGGCCGCGTCCGCGATCTGGCGAAGGGCGCCTGCGCCAAGTGGATGGACGTCAACGGGTGGTCGGCATGAGCGATTTCCTGCTCGAGCTTCGCTCAGAAGAAATTCCGGCGCGGATGCAGGTTCAGGCCAAGGCCGACCTGACACGCCTGTTCGAAGCCGAACTCGCCAAGCATGGGGTGAAGGCCGCGAGCGTCGAAGCCTTTGCCACCCCGCGCCGCCTCGCGCTGATTGCGCGCGACCTGCCCGATGCGACCCAGGCGGTCAGCGAGGAATTGAAAGGCCCGCGCACCTCCGCGCCCGAACAGGCGCTCGACGGCTTCCTGCGTAAGACCGGCCTGACCCGCGCCGACCTGACCGAGCGCGACGGCATCTGGTTCGCCAATCTCGACAAGCCCGGCCGCGCGACGGTCGAAGTGCTGTCGGAAGCTATCCCCGCCATCATCCGGGCCTTCCCCTGGCCCAAATCGATGCGCTGGGGCGCCGCGTCGCTCTCCACCGAGTCCTTGCGTTGGGTGCGCCCGTTGCAGGGCATTGTCGCACTGCTCGGCGAGACCATCGTGCCGTGCAGCATTGACGGCATCGAAGCGGGCGCCGCGACGCTCGGTCACCGCTTCGTCCATCCTGGCCCGATCACCATCGGCAGCGCCAACGACTATGTCGAAAAGCTGCGCGCCTGCCACGTCATCGTCCATTTCAGCGAACGCTGCGCGATCATCCGCGACGGCGCGCGCGAGGCCGCCAAGGCGGCGGGCCTGACGCTGGTCGAGGATGAGGGGCTGGTCGCCGAAAACGCCGGGCTCACCGAATGGCCGGTGCCGCTGCTCGGCCGGTTCGACGAAAGCTATTTGTCGGTGCCGCAGGAAATCGTCCAGCTCACCGCGCGCGTGAACCAGAAGTATTTCGTGTGCAGCGATGCGGACGGGAAGTTGGCGAATGCGTTCGTCTGCACCGCGAACATCGACGCGCCCGATGGCGGCGCGGCGATCGTCGATGGCAACCGCAAGGTCCTCGCCGCGCGCCTCGCCGACGCCAAATTCTTTTGGGACAATGACGTCCGCGTGCCGCTGGAGCAGCAGGCGCAAAAGCTGAGCGGAATCGTGTTCCACGAAAAGCTCGGCACCGTCGCCGACAAGGTCGAGCGCGTCGCGAAGCTGGCAAGCTGGCTGTGCGAGGAGGGAATCGTCGCGGGCGATGCCGCCCTCGCCGAACGCGCCGCGCGGCTGTGCAAGGCCGATCTCGTCACCGGCACCGTCGGCGAATTCCCCGAACTGCAGGGCGTGATCGGCGGCCATCTCGCCCGCGCGCAAGGCGAGGACGGGAGGATCGCCGACGCGATCCGCGATCACTACAAGCCGGTCGGGCAGGGCGACGACGTGCCCACCGCTGCGGTGACGGTCGCGGTGTCGCTGGCGGATAAGTTGGATACGATCGCGGCGTTCTTCGTGGCTGACGAGAAGCCCACCGGTTCCCGTGACCCTTACGCATTGCGGCGAGCAGCTCTCGGCATCATCACTCTAGTGACGGCCAATGGGGTTCGCTTGGCGATCACGCTGGCGATGTCACAAACGCTCGCGAGGCTTATTGGGCGTTTGCTGGGAACCGCTGACCGGTCGCAATTTGATGAGGCTATCGCGTCATTCAGTCGAACTGGGCTGCACCTCGATGCTGACTCCGTCGCGAAGCTGGAAGCCGCAGCGCTGTCGAAGTCGATGGATCAGGCACCTGATGTGTACGACAATCTGATCGCGCCAACTTTTGAAAGTGTTTTGTCTTTCTTCGCCGACCGCCTCAAAGTCCAGCAGCGCGAAGCCGGCGTCCGTCACGATCTGATCGACGCGGTGTTCGCGCTCGGTGGCGAAGACGATCTCGTCCGCCTGCTCGCCCGCGTCCGCGCGTTGCAGAGCTTCGTCGAAACGCCCGAGGGCACCAACCTCCTCGCGGGATACAAGCGTGCGGCGAACATCCTCAAGAAGGAAGGCTTCACTGCCGCCGAGCAGAAAAGCCTGTCCTACACCCCGCTCGATCAGGAAAAGGCGTTGATCGACGCGCTCGATTCGGCGGAACCCCAGGCCGCCGCCGCGGTTGAGAGCGAAGATTTTGACGGGGCGATGCGGGCGCTAGCGGCGCTACGCCGTCCGATCGATGCGTTTTTCGAGGGGGTGACGGTGAACGACGAAAATCCGGACAAGCGCGCGGCGCGCCTCGCCCTGCTCGCGCGTTTCCGTGACGCGGTGCACCGCGTGGCCGACTTCTCAAAGATCGAGGGATAGGGCCAACTCGACGCAACGTAGACTGTACTTTCTGTACTTCCAGATCGCTGGGGAGCATCGATTTGACTGATTACGTGTACCGTTTCGGTGGCGGCGTGTCCGAAGGCGGGCAGGACAAGAACCTGCTCGGCGGCAAGGGCGCGAACCTCGACGGGATGGCCGGCATCGGCCTGCCCGTGCCCCCCGGCTTCACGATCAGCACCGCGATGTGCACGCGTTATTACGAAGAAGGCGAGCGCTTCCCTGACGAACTGCGCCCGCAAGTCACGCTCGGCCTGCACCATATCGAGCAGGTGACGGGCAAGAAGTTCGGCGACGCCGCCGATCCGCTGCTCGTCTCGGTCCGCTCGGGCGCGCGTGTCTCGATGCCGGGAATGATGGACACCGTCCTCAATCTCGGCCTCAACGATGCGACGGTCGAGGGGCTTGCCGCGGTCTCGAACGACGCGCGCTTCGCCTGGGACAGCTATCGCCGCTTCATTCAGATGTACGCCGATGTCGTGCTCGGCCTCGAACACCATGCGTTCGAGGAAGCGCTCGACGTGGCCAAGGAAGACCGCGGCTATTCGCTCGATACCGAGCTGGAGGCGGACGACCTTCGCGCGCTCGTCGGCGAATATAAGGGCCTGGTCGAAAAGCAGTGGGGCAAGCCGTTCCCACAGGACGTCCACGACCAGCTCTGGGGTGCGGTCGGCGCGGTGTTCGGCTCGTGGCAGTCGGAGCGCGCCAAGGTGTACCGCCGGATCAACTCGATCCCCGGCGATTGGGGCACTGCGGTCAACGTCCAGGCGATGGTATTCGGCAATATGGGCGACACATCGGCGACGGGCGTGGCGTTCACGCGCAACCCCTCGACCGGTGAGCGGGCCTATTACGGCGAGTTCCTGATCAACGCGCAGGGTGAGGATGTCGTCGCCGGCATCCGCACGCCGCAATACCTCACCAAATCGGCGCGCGAGGCGGCCAACGCTAAGCCAGCGTCGATGGAGGAAGCGCTCCCCGAAACCTACACCGAACTCGCCCGCGTGTTCGACCTGCTCGAAACGCATTACCGCGACATGCAGGACATCGAATTCACGGTGCAGCAGGGCAAGCTGTGGATGCTGCAGACGCGCTCGGGCAAGCGCACCGCCAAGGCCGCGCTCAAGATCGCCGTCGACATGGCCGAGGAAGGCCTGATCACGCGTCAGGAAGCGGTGGCGCGGGTCGATCCGGCGGCGCTCGACCAGCTGCTTCACCCGACGCTTGATCCGGCGGCGGAACGCGACGTGATCGTCACCGGCCTGCCCGCCAGTCCGGGCGCAGCGTCGGGCGCAGCGGTGTTCGACAGCGTGACGGCGGAAAGCCGCGCGGCGCTGGGCGAACCCGTCATCCTGATCCGCACCGAAACCAGCCCCGAGGATATTTCGGGGATGCACGCCGCCAAGGGCATATTGACCGCGCGGGGCGGGATGACCTCGCACGCCGCCGTCGTCGCGCGCGGAATGGGACGGCCCTGTGTCTCGGGTGCGGGCGGGCTGAGCATCGATGCCAAGGCGCGCACCGCGCGGGCTGGCGGGCGGACGATCAACGAAGGCGACCTGATCACCATCGACGGCTCGACCGGGCAGGTCATGGCCGGCGAAGTCGCCACGGTGCAGCCCGAACTGGCGGGCGATTTCGCGACGCTGATGGTGTGGGCCGATGGCGTGCGGCGGATGAAGGTCCGTGCCAATGCCGAAACCCCCGCCGACGCCCGCGTCGCGCGCGAATTCGGCGCGGAGGGCATCGGCCTGTGCCGCACCGAACACATGTTCTTCGACGCGGGCCGCATTGCCGCAGTGCGCGAGATGATCCTGGCGGAGAATGAAGCGGGCCGCCGCGTCGCGCTGGCCAAACTGCTGCCCGAACAGCGCAAGGACTTTGCCGAACTGTTCGAGGTGATGGCTGGTCTGCCCGTGACCATCCGCCTGCTCGATCCGCCGCTGCACGAATTCCTGCCGCACGAGGATGCCGACTTTGCCACCGTTGCGGCGGCGGCGGGCGTGCCGGTCGAGACGCTCAAGCGCCGCGCGGCGGAACTGCAAGAATTCAACCCGATGCTCGGGCATCGCGGCTGCCGTCTGGGTGTGACCTTCCCCGAAATCTATGAGATGCAGGCGCGGGCGATCTTCGAGGCCGCGCTGAGCCTCAAGGACGCACCGGTCCCTGAAATCATGATTCCGCTCGTCGCCACCAAGCGTGAGCTGGAACTGATGAAGGCCGTCGTCGACAAGGCTGCCGAAGCAGTTTTCGCCGAAGCGGGTCGTCGCATCGACTACCTCGTCGGCACGATGATCGAACTGCCGCGTGCTGCCTTGAAGGCGGGCGAGATCGCCGAAGCCGGCGAGTTCTTCAGCTTCGGCACCAATGACCTGACCCAGACGACACTGGGTGTGTCACGCGATGACGCTGCGCGGTTCCTGGGCGCCTATGTCGAACAGGGCATCTACGCGCGCGATCCGTTCGTCAGCCTCGACGTCGACGGCGTCGGCGAGCTCGTCCAACTGGCCGCCGACCGGGGCCGTGCCACGCGCCCGGACATCAAGCTGGGCATCTGTGGCGAACATGGCGGCGACCCGGCTTCGATCGCCTTCTGCGAACAGGTCGGCCTAGATTACGTCAGCGCTTCGCCCTACCGGGTGCCGATCGCGCGTCTCGCGGCGGCGCAATCGGCCCTAGGTGCGGCGAAGGTCTAAGTCGCCGATCTTGGTCCCCGGCTTGTACTCGTCGACCAGCTTTTGGTGGTCGAGCTTCAGCGCTTCGTGGCGGATATGCTCTTCCTCGTACTTGCGCTTCCATTTGCGCCCTGAGGAAAACAGCACCGCGCCGACGATCAGTCCGACAACGAAGATGAGCACGTAAACCAGCGTCTGGTTGGGATCGAAAACCATGGCGTCCTCCCTGTATGAGGGAAGGACGCCCGAGGTTCGCGCCGGTTCCTACTTGTTGAGCAGGTTGTCCTTGATCGAACAGGCCGCGGGCCCGAGGATCACGACGAACAGCACCGGCAGAATGAAGACGATCAGCGGCACGGTCATGATCGCGGGCAGGCGCGCAGCCTTTTCCTCGGCCTTCATCATGCGCTCGTGACGGAATTCGGCCGACAGCACCCGCAAGGCCGATGCCAGCGGCGTGCCGTATTTCTCGGTCTGGATCATCGTCGTGACGACGCCCTTGACCGAGTCCAGATCGACACGGGTCGACAGGTTTTCGAACGCCATGCGCCGGTCGGTCAGAAAGCCCAGCTCGATCGCGGTCAGCGCGAACTCCTCGCCCAGTTCGGCATAAGCGCGGCCCAGTTCCTTGGCGACGCGCTGGAAGGCGGCATCGACGGTCAGGCCAGCTTCGGCGCAGATGACCAGCAGGTCGAGCGCGTCGGGCAGGCCCTTGCGGATCGCCGCGGCGCGCTTGGTGATCTTGTTCTTCAGCCACATGTCGGGCGCTTTGTACCCGCCGATCAGGGCCGCCGCGCAGATCGCATAGCGCTTGAACGAGCTCCATTCGGGGAAGCCGCCAAGGCCGTAGACGTAAAGCACCATGCCGCCGCCGACGATGATCGGGATCGCCATGCGCCCAAAGATCACCGCGACCGCCCAGTCCTTTGAACGGATACCCGCCTGGAGCAGCTTGATTTGCGCGGCCTTGAGCTGTTCGTCCTGCAGCACCTTGAGGCCCGACAGCAGCGCGCGCATGCGGTCGGTGGTCTCGTTCTTGGTGGTCAGCCGCGCCCGGCGCTTGCTCGCGGAAGCGACGATGCCTGCCTTCAATTGCTCGCGACGGTCGTTGAGCGCCTTGACGCGCTTGGCCATCGGATCCTTGACCTGGGTCGCGGCATAGATCGCCATCAGTGTGGCGAACACGGCGACCGCAGCCATCAGCGTCGCGACGTAGATGACATCGATGCCGAAAAAGGTCACGGGGGCGACAGGAACGGGGTTCATCGTATCAAATCTCGAAATTGATCATCTGGGCCATGATGAAGGCACCGATGCCCATCCACACCAGCCCGCCACCGCCCACCGCCATCAGGCGCGGGTCGATGAAAAACTTGCCCATGTAATCGTGGTTGATCCAGTTGATCAGCAGGAACACGATGAAGGGCAGCGAGCCGATGATGTAGGCCGATGCCTTCGATTCCGACGCCATCGCCTTGATCTTCAGCTTCATCTGCGCGCGGCCGCGCAGCACGTTGGCGAGGTTCGCCAGCGTTTCGGCAAGATTGCCGCCGGTTTCGCGCTGGATCTGCAGCGAGATGACGAAGAACTGGAACTCGGACGTGCCCAGCCGGTCTGCGGTTTCCTGCAGCGCCTGGTCCATCGTCTTGCCGATCTTGATCTTGTCGCTGACGGCGCGGAATTCTTCGCCGACCGGCCCCGGCAGTTCCGCGGCGACGACGCCGATCGTTTCGGAAATCGGCAAACCCGAGCGCAGGCCGCGCACCAGCAATTCGATCGCGTCAGGAAACCGCTTGGTGAATTTCATCACGCGGCGGTTGATCAACATGCCGACCGCCTTGTGCGGGACCGCCAGGCCGAGTGCCAAACCACCGAGCAGGCACAGCGCAAGGGGCAGACCCTTCAGCCACATCAGCACCGCGATGACCAGAGCGATGATCAGGTTTGCGGTGAAGAACTTGCCGAGCGTCCAGCCCTTTCCGGTTTGATCGAGCCGCTGCTGCAGCTTCGCCGGGTTGAGCAGGAACCGCTTGGCGAGACCCTCCATGGTTCCGCCGCCGCCCAGCTGCGTCGCGACCGCCTTGCGCATCTGGGCGTCAATGGCGCCGGCGATGCCGTTGTGACGATCGCGCACCGCGCTCAACCGGCGATCGGTCGCCTTGGCCGCCGACGGTCCGCTGAACGCAAAGAACAGCAGTGCCATCGCGCCGGCCACGCAGCCGAACAGCATGACCATCGGCATCATCGCGTCAGGCCGCCTTCTTCTTGCCGTTCAGCATCGCGCCGAGCCCGCCGAGCTTGCCCATCAATGAGGGCTTTTTGGCCTTGGCAGCGATTTCGGGCACCGCGTCGTCGGCCGAATTGACCAAGCGATTGGCCAGTTCGACGATCGCGGCCGCCATCTTGCTGCCTTTGCCGCTTTCCGCGACGGTCTTGCCGAGCTTGGCTGCCTGCACCGCCACCTTGAGGTCGTAGGGCACGATCAGGTCCACCTTGCGCTCGACCGAGGTTTCGAATTCCTTGCGCGACACCTCACCGCCTGCCGGGGCGACGCGGTTGGCGACCAGCAGCACTTGCGTTTGCGGCGCGTTCGACTTCAGCCAGGCGAGAATGCGGATCACATCGCGCGCCGACGCGAGCGTCAATTCGCAGACTACGACGGTCACGCTGATATCCTGCATCAAATGCGGATGCGCGACGAGCATGCCCCGTGGGAGATCGACTATCGTCGCTTCGAATGCGGCGCGCAGTTCTTCCTGCAACTGATAGAAGGCGGAGCCGTCGGTCAGCAGCGGCTGGTTGATCGGCGCTTCGGCGCTGAGCACGGCAAGCTTGTCATTGGCCTTGACCATCGCGCGTTCGATGAACAGCCCGTCGATCCGGCTGGGATTTTCGATCGCGTCGGTCAGGCCACGGCCAGGCTCGAGATCGAGTGCCAGCGCCCCGGTGCCGAAATGCACGTCGAGGTCGAGCAATGCCGCCGAACGACCGTGCGACTGACCCATCAGCCAGGCGACCGACGTTGCGATGGTCGAGGCGCCCGCGCCGCCGCGCGCGCCGATCACCGCCGCCATAATGTGCGGCTGTTCGAGCGAGGCGTCGACATGCTTGGGCGTCGCGAAGACCGCCTGCGCAGCGGCAAAAGCATCGCGCAGCGCGTCGGGGCTCAGCGGCTTGAGCAGGTAATCGTGCAACCCGCTGGCGATCAGATCGCGGTACAGGCGGACGTCGTTGATCTGTCCGGCGGCGATCACCACGGTGCCGGGTTCGCAAACTTCGGCCAGCGCGTTGATGTCGTTCAGAGGGTCGCCGCTTTCCGACAGATCGACGAACAGGATGTTGGGGCTTGCCGAAACCGACAAGGCCTGCACCGCATTGCGCAACCCGCCCTTGTTGACCTTTTCAGGGGACCAGCCGAGCTCGCTGACGACCGGGCGCAGCGACTCTACCGTCGCGTCGTCACAGACAAAGGCGGTAAATGGCTCACGCAATCCAGCGCGAGCGGGAGACCAGGGGGCGTTCATCAGTTGCCGCTCCTCGTTGATTCAGTCTTGAGTGGTGCGCCGCCTTGTCCGGTCGGCTGGGCCTTGCGCAGCGCATTGATCGCGCGGCCGCCGGTCGTCGCGTCAGTCACGCTGCTGTCGGCGCGGCCGCGGACCAAGTCTTCCGGATTGGCGACCATCGCGGCGAGGTTCGAATTCGTCGCGCAGCCATAGTTCGACATTGAATGCGCGTTGAACTCGGGCTGCGACGTGCGGCTCCAGTCAGGGCAGCCTGGCACTTCGGCCACCGCACGGCTGACGACCACGCGAACCTGCCCGGGGGCGATTTCGCCCGCGGTAACGGGTGCGGTACTATCGAGCAGCAAGCCGTAGCGCGCGGCGATCTGTTGCACGTCGCGGCGTGACCCAGCGTCCGCGCCATCGATCGCGATCTTGTCGCCATAGCCAACGCGCAGCGTCTGGAACCAGCCGTCGAGGCGATCCCGGTCCGTCGCGCTGAGTCCGCTTGAAGGCACGTCATAGACATAGTCGGTGCGGTGGACGACCGGCTGGTGGACCGATTCTAGTCCGCGATTCTCTGTCCCGCCACAGGCGGCGAGCATCGACAGCGCAAAGATCGGCGTGAGTTTGAAAGCGCGCATCGTGTCGATCCTCACTTGCTGAAGCCGGGGGCGATCGAGGCCGCAGCGACCTGTTTACCCTTCTTGCCCTTCACCGGGGCGGCGGGGGTGATCAGCGAGACCGGCGGCAGACCCGGCGCGACCGTGGTCGGCGGCGCCGTGGTTGGCTTGGGCCGTTGTTCACCCGTTTTGCCTTCGAAGCTTTGACCGAGCAGCAGGCGCTCCACGTCCGTCGGTGCGCGGTAGCCATCGGTCGGCAGCTTGATGTTGCCCGCATCGGTCGGCCGCACGAGATACGGCGTCACGACGATCATCAGCTCGGTTTCCTGCCGGCGGAACTTGTTCGAACGGAACAGCGCGCCGAGCACCGGCACGTCGCCCAGGCCGGGCGCCTTGTCGGTCGAATTGGCATTGGTGTTGCGCAACAGCCCACCGATCATGAACGACTGGCCCGAACCAAGCTCGACCGTGGTTTCGGCGCGGCGAACCTGTAGGCCCGGGATGTTGTACCCGTTCAGCGTGATCGAACCGTCGGTCGACAATTCGGACACTTCCGGCCGGACGCGCATCGAGATACGCCCGTCGGCGAGAACCGTCGGCGAGAATGCCAGGCTGACGCCGTATTGCTTGTAGATGATCGACGTCTGGCCGAGGGCGGTGCTGATCAGGATCGGGAACTCGCCGCCAGCCAGGAAGCTCGCGGTTTCGCCCGACAGCGCGGTCAGGTTGGGCTGCGCCAGCGTGGTGATCAGGCCGTCATTTTCAGCGAGGTCGAGCGCCGAGGCGACATCGACACCGAACAGGCGGCCGAGGAAGCCGAGGCTGGTCTTGCCCGCGCCGATGCCGAGGCGGGAAAAGTCGGCGACGGTTGCGCCGCGCGTGACGAACTGGCCGGTGCCGGGATCGAAGGGCAGGCTGATCGAGCCGGCCGGCAATCCGAACACCGACGAAGCGTCGAGCTTGGGCAGATTGGCGGTCGAGGCATAGGAGATGCCGTCGCCGAAATTGCGCCCCTGCGCGACGTTGAACTGGAAACCGCCGGTGGTGTCGCGGGTCAGCAGGTTGACCCCGATTTCCTTCACCAGCGCACGGCTGACTTCGGCGATTTTCACCTGCAGATTGACCTGCAACGGGGTTGCCGTCTTCAGGCGGCTGATGACTTGCGTGCCGTCGCCGACGAACGCCTGGACGAGGCGTTCGGCTTCGGCCGAATCGTCGGGTCCGGCGACGGTGCCGGTGAGCAGGACGAGGCCGTTCATCGGCGTCGAGGTGATCGCGGCGTCGGGCAGCGCTAGACGCAGCATCTGGTCGAGCGAGTTGCTGTTGCTGCCGACGCGGACATTGGTCGAATAGACCACCTGACCGCCCTTGGTAGTCGCAAACACGGTCGCTTCACCCTTGCTCTTGGCAAAGACATAAAGCTGGGTGGGCGAGCGGACCTGCACGTCGGCGACCTTGTCGTTCGACACGAACACGTCGCTCATCGGCGCGGGCAGGTTGACCAGCTGGCCACGCCCTTCGGACAGGACCAAGTCGCCCAGCGGACGCTGGATACCGGCGGGGGCAGTAACGCCGGCGCTGGGCAGCGTGGCCGTAGCCAGCGCAGCCGCGCCGACAAAGCCGCGGAGGATCGTTTTCAAACGCATCTTATTTGCTTCCCAGCTGGACTTCGGTGACATTGTTGCCGCGCGCCACCCGCACGACCGGGCCCTGCGGCAGCGCCTTGGCGATCATTGCGCTGACCATGCTGCCCATTGCGCCGCCGGCGTCGGCCGTCGACATGGGGTTGAAGCTGCGCGGACCGGCTAGGCTGTTGCCGTTCATCGGCACGGTGCGGCGCTGGAAGCGCGACACATCGGCGCCGGTGACGTAAGTCGTATTGCTGTCCTGCGGGCGTGCCGCGGCCTGTTCCATGATCGCCGCCGTCGTCTTGGCGTCGGCGCCCTGGGGCAGGGTGACGTCGCCCGAGGCGATGGCGCGATCGAGTTCGGCATTGTTGTCGGCGATCGAGCGCAGGCTGAGCGACAGCTGGCCAATGGTCTGCGCGACCGCGATCTTTTCCGCGAGCCGCGGTGTGACTTCGAGCGTGACGCTCTGTGCGGTCGCGACCTTCTTGTTACCCTTGTCGTCCTCGTCGGGGACGACCTTCTGGTCGGTCGCCAGCACGCGGACGTTGCGGATGAAGGTTTCGGACGCCTTGAGCTCCGGACCCTGGCCGGTAACGCTCTGCGTCAGGACGAGGTCGACGCGGTCGCCGGGGAAGACGAAGCCGGCGACGCCGGTCGAGTTCGACACCGCGACCGTCACGGCGCGCATGCCCGCGCCGAGCGCGGCGGCGAGGAAGCCGCGATCGCCTGCCTTGACCAGCGAACCCTGAGTCAGCGGCTGCCCTGCGGTGATGTCCGCGCGGACAACGGTGCCGGCGAGGCTCGCCGGATCGGCCGAGCCTTTGATGTAATAGGCGTTCTCGACGAGATCCTTGGGCCAGGGCTGGTAGCGGAAGCTGTCCGGCTGGATGATCGTGCCGACGGGCAGCATGCGCGTCGCGACCAGCACTTCCGGGCCGACCGGTGCCGCAATGACAGCCGCCTGCGCTTGCGGCGCCGCGCTTTGCCCGAACATATTCTTCGCCATCACCGCGGCAACGGCAGCCACGACGAGCGCGCCTACCAGCAGTGCAATCTTCTTAGGCTCCATGACGGACCGCCCCTTTTGACCCAAAACCAGTTGGAAAAACTATTGAACAGCAATGGTTAAAATACGGTACGAACGATGCTCCACGCGCCTGCTGCCGCAATGGCGACGCCGTACGGCACCTCGAGCGCGCGGTCGGATGGCCGCAGTTTGTGGATGGTCAGCATGACGATGGTCAGCACGCCGCCGAGAATCGCCATCAGCATCAGCAGCGACAAAAACGGTGTGACCGGAAACCACAGCGCCAGCGCGCCGATCAGCTTGACGTCGCCGCCACCCATCGCCCCGATCGCGAACAGCCCGGCGAAAGCGGCGAACACCGCGAACGCGAAAAGAATTTGCAGACCGACGCCCGGCCACAGGCTGACCCCGGTCGCCCACCAGTAAAGCGGCGCGGCGAGTGCGATCCCGGCGTTGAGCGCATTGGAGATCGTCCGGCTGCGGATATCGGTTGCCGCCGCGGCGATCAGGGCCGTCAGCAGCCCGGCAAGCAATAGCGTCTGGACGTCATGCATGCGTCCCGGGGTAGACGCTACCGAATAAGAAACCGTAACTGTGAAGCATGTTGTTCAACCGCACCCGTTCATCATGACCTACGATTTCGCCGTCATCGGAGGTGGCATCGCCGGGGCGAGCGTTGCGGCGGAGTTGGTGCCGCACGGTTCGACGGTGCTGCTGGAGGCCGAGGACACGCCCGGCTATCATTCGACCGGGCGCTCTGCGGCGTTCTGGCACGAAACGCTGGGCGGGCCGCTGGTCCAGCAGCTGAGCGTCGCATCACTCGATACGCTGGAACATGGCGGCTTCCTGACGCCGCGTACGTCGTTGAACGTGGCCGATGCTGCGCATCTCCCCCTGCTCGACGCGCTCGAAGCCCGGTTCGAAGGCGCGGGCGCCAAGCTGACGCGCGTCGATCATCAGGGCATCCTCAAATGGGTGCCGCGCGCGACCGAGGGGCTGGCGGGCGGGGTGATCGAGGATCGCTGCGCCGATATCGACGTGGCGGGCCTGCATGGCGCGTGCCTCAAGATGTTCCGCCAGCCTGGTGGGGTGCTCGAATCGGATTTCCGTGTCGACCGGCTCCGGCGGATCGGATCGACGTGGCAGATTTCGGCGGGCGCGCGGACGATCGAAGCCAGGACGGTGGTCAATGCGGCGGGCGCCTGGGCGGATGAGGTCGGTAAGCTCGCGGGGGCGGCGGTGCTCGGGCTGCAACCGATGCGGCGGACGATCGCGCAGGTGCGTGTCACGACCAACGACGTGCCGCCGACGCTGCCGCTGACGATCGACATTGCCGGTACCTATTACTTCCGCCCCGAAGGCCCCGACCGGCTGTGGCTTTGCCCGCACGACGAATCGCCTGTCGACCCGCATGACGCCGCGCCCGAAGAGATCGACGTCGCCTTGGCGATCGACCGGTTCGAATCGGTGACCACGTGGCGCGTCGCGGCGGTCGAGCGCAAATGGGCGGGCCTGCGCACCTTCGCGCCGGATCGCCTGCCGGTAATCGGTTTCGATCCCGACGTCCCGCACTTCTTCTGGCTGGCGGGGCAGGGCGGTACCGGCATCCAGACCGCGCCTGCGATGGCGCGGATCGCAGCGGCGCAACTCCTGCGTCGCTCGCCGCATCCGTCAGTCGAGAAGATCGACGCGCGTCCGTTCAGTCCGAAGCGCTTTGCCCTCACCCCGAATCCAAGTTAAGTCGGACGCCTTCGGCAAGGAGATCGACTGTGGCACACAAGTTCGTGATCGAGCAGAACAAGGCTGGCGAGTATGTCGCCAAGTTCAAATACAACAGCGAAACGATCTTCTGGACCGAGGGCTATGCCAGCAAGGCGGGCGCGCAGAATGCCATCGATTCGGTCAAGAAGAACGGGCCGGGCGCCGACACCGAAACCGGCTGACGCTTAACGCCGCATCGCATTGGCGGCGTCGCTGGCAAGCTTGTCGGCGCGTTCATTGTCGGGGTGGCCGGCATGGCCTTTGACCCAGACCCATTCGACGCGGTGCGGTTCCGCGGCGGCGCATAGCGCCTGCCACAATTCGGCATTCTTGACCGGCTTCTTGTCAGCGGTGCGCCAGCCATTTTTGCGCCAGCCGTGAATCCACTTGGTCAGCCCGTCCATGACGTAGCGGCTGTCGGTCGACAGCGTGACGCGACAGGGGCGGGTGAGCGCATTGAGCCCCTCGATTGCCGCGGTCAGTTCCATGCGGTTGTTGGTCGTTAGCGCCTCGCCGCCCGACAATTCCTTCTCGCGCGCGCCCATGCGGATCAGCACGCCCCAGCCGCCGGGGCCAGGGTTGCCCTTGCACGCGCCATCGGTCGCGATTTCGACATGCTGAAGTTCGGTCATGCCGCGAGGTAGTGGCGCAGGCGGCGGACGTACGCGAGCGGGTCTTTGCGGGTCACCAGCGCATCGGCGGGCGTGTTGAGCCAATCCCATGCGCGCGACAGTGCAAACCGCAGCGCTGCGCCGGCGGCGAGGATTGGAAAGGCATCGCGCTCGGCATCGTTCAGCGCGCCATAGCCCGCGAACAGCGCCTCGCCGATTTCCGGGCGGTATGTCTGCCCACCGGGATCAAAGGCCCAAGCCCCGTGCATCACTGCGAGGTCGTAGGCGCGCAGATCGGTGCAGGCGAAATAGAAATCGATCAGCCCCGTCACCTCGTCGCCACGCATCAGGACATTGTCCGGGAACAGGTCGGCATGAATCGCACAGGCGGGAAGGTCGGTGCGCCATGCCGATTCGATACGCTCGAGCGCGGCACTCAGTTCGGTGAAGAGTCCCGGCGCAATTGTATCCAGATCGCGGCCGCAGCGTTGGAGCAAGGGCCGCCATGTCGCCACCCCCATCGAATTGGCGCGCGTGGCCGTGAAGTCGCCAACGGCAGCGTGCATCGCCCCCAGTGCCTCCGCCGCAGCCTTGGCCTGAGCTGGTGTGGGGACGGTCAGCGAAACCCCCGGCAAGAATTTGATCAGACAGGCGGGACGCCCGCACAGTTGCTGGATCTCGAGGCCGCCTCGATCCGGAACCGCCGGCGGCACCGGCAATCCCTTTGCCGCCAGATGATCGAGCAGCGCCATGAAGAATGGCAGGTCGTCCGCCGCAACGCGCTTTTCATAGAGCGTAAGGATGAAGCGGCCCTGCGTCGTGTCGACCAGGTAATTCGAATTTTCGACGCCCTCGGCAATCCCCTTGGCCGAGACCAGTTCGCCCACATCATAGCGCTGCAAAAATTCGCCCAGCGCCTCCGCCGAGACATGGGTGTAGACGGCCACGCGAGTTAGGCGGCCAAACCGTGCGGCAGTTTGAAGGCGATGTCTTCCACCGCGGTTTCGACCTGCTCCCGCGTCACGTCGAAGCGTTCGTTGAGCCAAGCGATGACTTCGTTGACGAGCAGCTCGGGCGCCGACGCACCGGCGGTAAGGCCGAGCGTCGTCACGCCCTCGAGCCAGGCCGGATCGATCTCGTCCGCCCGCCGGATCAGCACCGCCTTGGCGCCGCCGCGCTCGGCGACCTCGACCAGCCGCAGCGAGTTGGACGAATTGGGCGCGCCGATCACCAGCACTGCGTCGCACCGTCCGGCGATGGCCTTGACCGCGCTCTGCCGGTTCGAGGTCGCGTAGCAGATGTCCTCACCGCGAGGCGCCTGGATTTGCGGGAAGCGCGCCTGCAGGGCCGCAACGATGTCTGCCGTATCGTCGACCGACAACGTGGTCTGGGTGAGGAACGCCAGATTGCCTTCGTCGGCGACCTCGAGCGTGCTGATGTCCTCGACCGTTTCGACCAGAGTCATCGCCCCGGCGGGCACTTGCCCGAATGTCCCGATCACTTCGGGGTGCCCGGCATGGCCGATGAAGATGATGTGCCGCCCGGCCGCCACGAGGCGTTCCGCCTGGCGGTGGACCTTCGAGACGAGCGGGCAGGTGGCGTCATACCAGTGC
>DATJIN010000043.1:0-35963 GCA_035493275.1 Sphingomonas sp.
GGCGCCGACGGACATACGGCGTCGATCTTCCCCGGCGACGATTTCGACGAAGCCTTGAACGGCCCGCGTGAACGTCGCGCGCTCGGCGTGCGGCCCGCCGAACTGCCGAAGGAAGCCCCGGTCGACCGCATTACACTGTCACGCGCGGCAATTGTCTCGGCACGGACGCTGATCCTGACGATCACCGGCGGCGCTAAACGTGACCTCGTCGAACGTGCGATCGAGGAGGGCGCTGCTTCGCCCACGCCGATCGGCCGCGTCCTCGCCGATTGCGAACTCCCCGTGGATATCCACTGGGCGCCCTGACGGCGATTTCGGGGGCGTGAACTTAGGGTATTTCGTCGAAGCGGCGGCGCGCGAACTCGCGCTGTTCGCCGCGGCCGGTTTTCTGGTCGGCGGCATCGACGAATTGCTCATCGATCTGACCTGGACGATACGCGCGGTGCGGCGGATGTTCGTCTTCCGCACGCGCGAGCGAGCGACCGTCGATACTTTGCCGCCTGCTGCACCGGGCCGCTTCGCCGTATTCATCCCAGCCTGGGACGAAAGCGCGGTCATCGGCGCGATGTTGCGGCACTTGCTTGCGAGTTTCGGGGACTGCGCGGTGTATGTCGCTGTATACCCGAACGACCCGGCGACGCGCGCCGCGGTGGCCGCGTTCGATGAACCGCGCCTGCGCATCGCCATCACCGAGCGCCCCGGCCCCACGACCAAGGCTGACGCGCTCAACACCTTGTGGCGCGCCATGGTCGCCGATGAGGCGCGCGAGGGCGCTCGCTATCGCGGCGTCGTCCTCCACGATGCCGAGGACGTGGTGCATCCGGACGAGCTGCGCGTCTTCGCCGGCTTGATCGATCGCTTCGCGCTGATCCAGTTGCCCGTTCTCCCGCTGGTCGATCGCACGTCGCGCTGGATTGCCGGGACGTATCTCGACGAATTCGCCGAACATCACGGCAAGACCTTGCTCGCCCGCGAGGAGACCGGTGCCGCTGTGCCTTCGGCCGGCGTTGGCTGCGTCTTCGAGCGGGAGGCCTTGGGGCGGATCGCTGGCGACCAAGGTCCGTTCGACGCTGCCAGCCTGACCGAAGATTATGAACTCGGCCTGCGCCTGCGCGCAGCCGGTGGGCGCGCCGCCTTCGTCAGGATCGAGGATGCCGACGGGCGGCTGGTCGCCACGGAAGAGCATTTTCCGGCGAGTTACGACGCTGCCGTCAGGCAACGCGCCCGCTGGATCGCGGGAATCGCGTTGCACGGCTGGGACCGTTTGCGGTGGAGCGGCGGGATGGCCGAACGCTGGATGCGCGCGCGCGACCGGCGCAGCCTGATCGCGGCGTTCGTGTTGCTGGCGGGCTATCTCGCGCTGATCCTGTGGATCAGCCTGGTCGTGGCCACGGGCGAGATCGCAACGCTGGGGCTGCCGGGCTGGCTGACCACAGCGGTGACCGTTCTCATGCTGTGGCGCATCGGCGTTCGCGCAGCGTTCGTGACAGCGGCCCATGGCTGGCGCCAGGGTCTGCTCAGCATCCCGCGCGTGCTCGTGGCCAACGCCATTACCATCGGTGCCAGCTGGCGCGCCATTCTCATCTATCTCCGCGCGCGGCGCAGCGGCGGCGTGGTGTGGGACAAGACTGCCCACGTCTTTCCCGAAAGCGTGGCGCGATGAGGCCGCGGCTGGGCCCACTCGGCGCGCCGCTGGCGATTGTGCTGGCATGGGGAACGGTGCGTGTGGCGGTTCTGGTGCCATGGAGTGGGGATGGGGGCGTGCGCGAGCACCATGCGCCAAGGTTCGCAGCAGCAGTTTCACCGTCCACGCGCCCGCAGACAATTCAGGCAGTCGCCGCGCCGGGTGCGGTCAGGCCGTCCCCGGTCGTCCGACAAACGAAGGTTTTTGCGCGCCTACCCGGACCGACGCCGTCTCTCATATCGGGTCCAGTCATGCTGCCGGTCCAGCTGGCCACGCACGAAGCCTTGGGGGCGCCGGCGCCCTTTAGGGGGGCGAGCGGCGTCGTCGCGGGCTATGTGCCGCCTGCCCGGACGCCGCACCGCCCCATCACCGGCAGCGGTTGGGCGCTGATCAACGGTACCGGCGGCGCCGTCGGCGTGCCATCGCTGGGCGGATCGCAAGCGGGTTTGCGCGTCTACCTGCAAGGCGCGGAAGCACCGTTGGCGCTCACCGCCCGCGTCAGCCGCGCCTTGGGAAGCGCACACGATACCGAAGTTTCGGCGGGCTACGCATTGCGCGCCAGAACACTCGGTTTGCTCGTGGAACGGCGCGAGCGGATCGACGTGAAAAGCGGCGCGTTTGTCGTCACCGGCTATGGCGGCTTGTACGACATAGCCTTGCCGCTGGGCCTGCGCGTGGACGGTTTCGCGCAGGGCGGCCTGGCCGGATTGCGACAGCGCCGTTGGTTCGCCGACGGACAGGCGCGGATGACCCGGCGCGCGGCCGTCTCGCCTCGACTGAGCCTTGGCATCGGCGGCGGCGTCTGGGCCAGCGCGCAACAAGGCGCGCGCCGCGTCGAGGCAGGACCGCTCGTCGAAGCGCGTGTGAGAACCAGCAGCTCGGGCCTGCGCATCGCGGGCGAATATCGCTTCCGGGTCACGGGCGATGCCAATCCGCGCTCGGGGCCGGCACTAACTGTCGGCGTCGACTTTTAGCCTATTCCGCCGCCAGCAATTCGGTCGCACCGCCGAGGTCGACCGAGACGAGGCGGCTGATCCCCTGTTCGACCATCGTCACCCCATACAGCCGGTGCATCCGGCTCATCGTCAGCGCATTGTGCGTGACGACAAGGAAGCGCGTGTCGGTCTCCGCGGCCATGCGGTCGAGCAGGTCGCAAAAGCGCTCGACATTCGCATCGTCGAGCGGCGCATCGACCTCGTCGAGCACGCAAAGCGGCGCGGGGTTGGTCAGGAACAAGGCGAAGATCAGCGCGACCGCGGTCAGCGCCTGCTCGCCGCCCGATAACAGCGTGAGTGAAGACAGCTTTTTGCCCGGCGGCTGGGCCATGATCTCCAGCCCGGCTTCGAGCGGATCGTCCGAATCGATCATCGCCAGATGGGCTTCGCCGCCGTTGAACAGCGTCGTGAACAGGCGGCGGAAATGCCCGTCGACCTCTTCGAACGCGGTGCGGAGGCGCTGGCGGCCCTCGCGATTGAGACTGCCGATCGAGCCGCGCAGGCGGGCGGTCGCTTCGGTCAGTTCGGCGATTTCGTCGGCCTGCGCCCCGAGCTGCGCGGTGATTTCGGCCAGTTCCTCTTCGGCGACGAGATTGACCGGGCCGAGGCGCTCGCGCTCGAGCGTGGCCTTTTCGAGGATGGCGGATTCGTCGGCGACGGGGCCGACCGCGGTCTCGTCGAAACCCAGTTGTTCGGGCAGCACCGGGGCGGGGCACTGGAACCGTTCGGCCGAGACGCGGCCCATTTCGATGCGGCGATTTTCCTCGTTTTCAGCGCGAGCGGCGGCACCGGCGCGGGCTTCGCGCGCTTCGGCGAGCGCTTCGCCCGCCTGCAGTGCCGCCGCTTCGCGCTCGCGTAGGACCGCTTCGCCCTCGGCTTCGGCGCGGGCGGCATCGGCGCTGGCGAGCGCGGTGCGTTCGACTTCGCCGGCGAGCGCGGCGCCCGCCTGCGATGCGCGGCGCGGATCGGCTTCGAGCTTCTCGGCCTCCTCGGCGAGGGTGACCTGACGCTTGTCCATTTCTGCAACGCGGCGGCCGGCGGCGCCGGAGCGCGCGCGCCAGTCATCGGCTTCGGAGCGCGCCTGGGTCAGGCGGGCGCGATCCGTGGAAAGGCGGTTGTCGAGGCCCGACAGCTCGGCATTGAGAGTGCTCAGAGCGCGTCTGGCGTCGCCCACCGCCTGGTCCAGTGCCGTAATTTCGGTGTTTCCGGTGCTGGCGGGGAGCGCATCGACCGTCTGGCGCGCCTCCTTTGCGGCATTTTTGGTGGATTCCACGGTCTTTTCCGCCGCCGACAGGCGCTCGTCGAGGTCGGCATGACGTACGGCCAGCCGCTCTTGTTCGGCATTGGCGGCATCCTCGGCCCGCAAGGCGTGACGCAGCGCCGCTTCCGCTTCGTCGCGAGCGCGCCGCGCGGTCTTGAGCGCGTCCTGCGCACCGGTTTCGCCCGCCCGGGCCTCGGCGAGGGCCGCCTCGGCGGTGGAAACGGCATCACGCAGGCTCGGCAGTTCGGCTTCGAGCACGGACAGGCGGTTGCGGCGGCGCAGGGTTTCGGCGGTGGCGGCGCCAGCTTCCTCCGCGACAAATCCGTCCCACCGGCGCATCTGGCCGTCGCGGGTGACGAGGCGCTGGCCGGTTGCGAGGGTCTGGCCTTCGTCGGTGTCGACCACGGCGATCTGCGTGAGGCGGCGCGCGAGCTGGACAGGCGCGGCGACGAATTGGGTAAGGGCGGGGCCGGCGGTGAGCACGGGATCGTCGGCAGCGGCATTTGTCGTCCAGCGAACCGGACCTTCGAGCCCTGCATCGAGGTCGTCGCCCAGCGCGGCGGCGAGCGCGGCTTCGTAGCCGGCCGTGACCTTGATCGCCGCGAGCACGCCTTCGCCCTGATGCGCCGAGGCGGAAAGGGCACGCGCTTCGCTTTCGGCGGCAGCGAGCGCGGCACGGGCGGCGGCGAGCGCGGGCTGGGTGGCGGAGATCGCTTCGGCAGCCGCCAAAAGCGCGGCTTCGCGTTCGGCGATCGCGGCAACGGCAGCGGTTTGCGCGGCTTCGGCGGCGATCCGCGTCTGCGTACTGCTCGCGACCTGGGCCGCGAGGTCGGCGAGGGGGCGGAGCGCGGCTGCTTCCTGCTGCAGCCGGTCGCGCTCGCCTTGCGCCCTTTGCAGGGCAGCCTGAGCAGCGCCGAGTGCAGCCTCGGCAACACGGCGCTCGGCATCGGCGCGCGCTTGCGCAGCGACGGCATTGGCGCGGGCGAGTTCTGCGGCGGCGGTTTCGCGCTCGGCATCGGCGAGGCGGTTAGCGAGCGCGGGACGTCCGGCGGCGGATTGCGAAATTGCCGCATCGAGTGCTTCAGCCTCGGCCGTCAGGCGCGCGATCGCGTCGGCCGCGTCGCCCGCGAGTTCGCCTTCGCGTGCGCGGTCGGCCTCGAGCTGGCGGCGGGCATGAGCGAGTTCAGCGAGGCGCGCTTCGATTCGGTTGCGCTCGGCCTCGACGCTCGCCTGCAGATGCCGCGCCTCGGCCGCCGTATCGCGCGCGGTTTGCGCCTTGCTGCGTAAGTCGGCGAGGCGGTCGGTCGCGTCGCGCGCCCAGGCGGCAGCAGCGCGCTGTGCTTCGCTGGCGCGCGACGCGAGGCTTTCGGCCTTGGCGGCTTCGTCACGGGCTGCGCGAGCGGCTTCGTTGGCATCGCGCCAGCGGGCGAAGATGAGTCGCGCCTCGGCCATGCGCAGCTCGTCGGTCAGGCGGCGATAGCGTTCGGCCGAACGTGCCTGGCGCCGGAGGATCGCGGCGCGGTTTTCGAGTTCGGCGAGGCTCTGCGCGACCTTTTCGAGATTGGTCTCGGTCGCCTTCAATCGGATTTCGGCTTCGCGGCGGCGGACGTGCAGCCCCGAAATGCCCGCCGCTTCCTCCAGCATCTGGCGCCGCTCGGCAGGTTTCGCCGCGATGATCGCGCCGATCCGCCCCTGGCTGACCAGCGCGGGCGAATGCGCACCCGTCGCCGCGTCGGCGAATAGCAATTGCGCGTCGCGCGCCCGGACGTCGCGGCCGTTGATGCGATAGGCGGACCCCGCGCCGCGTTCGATGCGACGGACGACCTCGACCTCGCCGCCCTCATCATCGGCGAGGATCGCGACTTCGGCGAACTGGCGCTGCGGGCGGCTGGCGGTGCCGGCGAAGATGACGTCTTCCATCGCGCCGCCACGCAGCGACTTGGCGCTGCCTTCGCCCATCGCCCAGCGGATCGCTTCGAGCAGGTTCGATTTGCCGCAACCGTTCGGACCGACCACGCCCGTCAGCCCCGGCAGAACGCGTAGTTCCACCGGGTCCACGAAGCTCTTGAATCCGGTCAGTTTGACGCGCGACAGGCGCAAGTGCGGCCCTCCCCCCTCGAAGGGAGCTTAACTCACGTCAGGCGCGGTTCAAGCGCCCGCTGCCTTGAGATTGGGCTCAAGGGTTTCCCAGGTCGCAGCGTTGGGGACGATCTGGCCATTGATCAGGAAGGTCGGCGTGCCGACAAAGCCGGCCATGCCGTTCGCGGCCTCGACCATCTTGGCGAGCTTCTCGGCCTGGGCCACGTCGGTCAGGCAGGCATCGGCCTTGGCCGTCGGCACACCGCGCTGCGCGGCAAAGTCCTTGACCCCGGTCAGTTCGGCGAGCTTGGGAAATTGCTGCGCCGGCGGCAGATTGCCGATGCTTTCGAGCGTCCCCTGCGGCAGCGCCTGGATCTTGGCGAACCAGTTGGGCTGATCGGCATACAGCGCTTCAAGCATGCCGAAGAACGAGGCCGGGCCGTTGCAGCGTGCGATCAGCGTCGTCGAAGTGTCGATCGAATCGCGCACATAGTTGCGGAATTCCCAGCTCAGCTTGCCCTGCTGAACCAGAGCCTTCAGCGGCGCGGTGCCTTTTTCCGAGAATTCGGCGCAGTGCGGGCAGGTCAGCGAGCCATATTCGACCAGTTTGATCGGCGCATTCGGGTTGCCCATCACGAAGCCGCCTTCGGGTGAAGCGGCAAAGGTCGTTGTCCAGTCCTGGCCCGCCGGCGCCGGCGTGCCGGCGACGGGCGCGGACGCCGCGATCGTGTTCGACGTCTCTTCCTTCTTGCACGCGGCGAGCGCGAGCACGGCCATCAGGGCAGCGATCTTGTTCATCATTTCACTTTCGCACGAAGTTTCGGTTCGACGGTGGCCCAGGTGCCACCGAATTGTTCGCCATCGAGCAGGAACGTCGGGGTGCCGTCGATCTTGCGCACCTCGAACGCCTCCTTGGTCTGGGCGACCAGCATGGCACGCAATTTGGGATCGGCGAGGCACTGGTTCTGGCGGGCAATGGGGATGCCCTGGCGGACCATCAGGCCGGACAATCCTGCGCCGCCGGCAAAGGCCTTGACTGCCGCGTCCATCGTCGCGGGGGCCGGGTTCGCCGCTTGCCATGCTTCGATCTTCGCGAACATCGCCTCCTGATTGGCGAACACCGCCTCATGGCGGGCGAAGAAGCTGGCAGGCGGTCCGCAATGGACGAGGATCGCGGCGGTCAGGTCGAGCCCGTCGCGCACGGCGTTGCGCAACTCGACCGAAACCTTGCCGGTGCGGATGTAGCTCTGGCGCAGCGGCACGGCGCTTTCCTTGGCGAAATGCGCGCAGTGCGGGCAGGTGTAGCTCAGATATTCGACCAGCCGGACCTTCGCCGCTGGATTGCCGAGGACATAGCTGCCCGTCGGGGTCACGGCGACGCGGCGGGTCCAGTCGACCGGCGCGGCGCCTACCAGACCGATCGCGGCAAGGACGAGGACAACCAGACGCATCACGAAATCTTTCCGACGACGGGAATGCTGGTGGCGGTGGCGACCCCGCGGGCGAGCGATTCGAGCACCGCTTTCAATTCGGGATCGGCAATGGTCTTCAAGGAATGGCCGAGTTCGACGGGCAGCGCGACGAGTTCGATCGGTTTGCGCGCCACCGGCCGTTTCGGCACCGCGCCCTGGCGGATGACGACCTTGGCCACCGCCGAATAACCGAAGAAGCGGTTGACCCTCTCCATGATCACGCCGGTGACATGGCTCATCATCGGGGCGTGCGCGCCGGTGACGAGCAGGGTCAGCGTACCGTCCTGGCGCCTGCCCTGCGGGAAACGGATCGATTCGGGGATCGAGGCATCGGCGTAACGCTCTCCCACGATCTCGCGCCAGCGACTGACGACCGAAGACTGGATGAAGCCGAAGCGGCGAAACGCCACTCGCCCGACATCGGGGACGATTTCCGACACGGCGCGGGCACGATTGGCGCGAACCGGTTCAGACAACGTCGTCGGTTTCTGGGCTTTGGCCTTGGGCATCGGGCTGCGTCATGGCACAGCCTTGGCCGACGCTAAAGAGACTTTCCCTGAACGATTTATCCGCTTCCCTGCTCGCCTGGTATGACGCGCATCGCCGCGCGCTGCCGTGGCGGAGCGATACGCCCGATCCCTATGCGGTGTGGCTGAGTGAAATCATGCTGCAGCAGACGACGGTTGCCGCGGTGACGCCCTATTACCGCCGCTTCCTCGCGCGCTGGCCGGCAGTCGAGGATCTGGCGGCGGCCGACGACGCCGAAGTCATGCGCGAATGGGCCGGGCTCGGCTATTACAGCCGCGCGCGCAATCTGCTTGCCGCGGCGCGGATTATGGCATCGCAAGGAATGCCGGCGGACGAGGCCGGGTGGCGCCGCCTGCCGGGGGTCGGGCGCTATACCGCTGCGGCGGTGGCGGCGATTGCGTTGGGGCAGCGGGCGGTGGTCGTCGATGGCAATGTGAAGCGCGTCGTCGCGCGGCTGTTCACGGTTGACACGCCGCTGCCGGCCGAAAGCCAGATTTACATCCTGACCGATAAACTCACCCCACAAGCCCGCGCGGGCGATTTTGCGCAGGCCATGATGGATCTGGGGGCGACGATCTGCACCCCGCGCAATCCGAAATGCCTGATTTGTCCGGTCAAACCCGCCTGCCGCGCGGCGAGCCTCGGCTGTCCCGACAAATTTCCGGTACGCGCGGCGAAGGCGGCGCGGCCCGAGCGGAATTGGACAGCCTGGTGGATCGAGCGCGGCCATGACGTGGCGCTTGTCCGCCGACCGGCCAAGGGGTTGCTTGGCGGGATGCTCGCACTGCCGGTTCGCGAAACGGTGGCGGCGGGCGCGCTGCTCGGCCGGGTGACGCACGGCTTCACCCATTTCGAGCTAACCCTCGACGTGCGGCGCGGCGATGAAATCCCGCTTGACGCTGCCATCGAGTGGTGGCCACGCGAAAAGCTCGATCAGGCGGGCTTGCCGACCGTGTTTCGCAAGGCGGTAACAGTCGCAATGCAGGAGGATGTGGATGCACGAGATGGTGATTGACCGGCGGCAACTCTTGGGCGGCGGGGCGGTGCTCGGCGCGGGCCTGCTGGCGCCGCCGGCCTGGGCGCGCTGGTCGGCCCCCGCCGATCCGGCGATCGCCCGGTCTCAGACATTGTTCGACGCCTATATCGCCGACGACCGGCTGCCCGGCGCGGTCGGCGTGATCGGTCACGGGATTGGTGCACCGTCCTTCGTGCCGCGCGGCAAGCAGGGCCGCGAGGGTGGGGCCGCGCCGATGTCCCCCGACAGCATCTTCCGCGTCTATTCGATGTCGAAGCCGATTACCGGCATCGCGGCCATGCTGCTGATCGAGGACGGCAAGCTCAAGCTCGACCAGAATATCGCCGATTTCATCCCCGGCTTCGCCAAACCGATGGTCGCGCTCGACCCGGTCGCGAGCCTCGACGCGCGCCCCGCGGCGCGGCCGATCACGGTGCGCCATTTGCTGACCCACACCGCGGGCCTCGGCTATCAGATCATGAACAAGGGCGCGCTGCTGAAGGCGTATAACGATGCCGGGCTGATCGGTGCGTTCGTCAGCCGGCGTCCCTTGCCGAACTTTGTGCCCGTGACCCCCGCGCCCGACCTCGCGGCCTTTGCCGATCGCATTGCGGCGCTGCCCCTGGTCGCCGATCCGGGCACCAAATGGCGTTATTCGGCGGGCCTCGACGTGCTGGGCCGGGTGATCGAGCTGGCCAGCGGGATGGAGTTCGAGGCGTTCCTGCGCGCGCGCCTGTTCGGCCCGCTCGGCATGACGAGCAGCTGGTTCCAGGTACCGAAATCCGAACTGGGCCGGATGACGACCAATTACGGCATCCTCGGCAGCGTGCGCGCGCCGATCGATCCCGGCGCCACGTCGATCTACAGCGACCCGACCACGTTGAAGCTGGGCGGCGGCGGGCTGGCGATGTCGCCGCGCGATTACGATCGTTTCCTGCAGATGCTCGCGGGGCGCGGCGCGATTGGCCGCGTCCGCGTGATGAAGGAAGCGACGGCGCGGCTGGCGATGTCGAACCTGCTCCCCCCGGGGACCGATACCGCCAACACCTTTGTGGCTGGTCAGGGCTTCGGTGCGGGCGGCCGCGTCACGATCGCGCCGCGCGACCGGCTGGGCGCCGGGATCGGCACGTTCGGCTGGGGCGGTGCGGCGGCGACCGTCGCCTGGGTCGATCCGACCAACGGCATTCGCGGGTCGGGCTTCGTCCAGTTCATGCCGGACAGCGCGATGCCGTTCACTGCCGACTTCGGCAAAGCGGTCTACGGCGCCGCGTGAGCCTGCTCACTGGCTCCGGACCTGCGCTGACCGGCTATCCGCTCGATCGCGCCGATCATTTGCGGCACGATACGGACGCCTATGCCGCGCTGTTCGACTGGCGCGCCCGCGTCCTGATCCTCGACGGCGTCGATGCGCGTCTGGGCGACGATGGATCGCTCAGTTGGGGCAGCCTGGCGGAGGTCGAGGCGGAAGCCGAGCTGATCTTCCTGGGCCTCGGGGAAGACAGGGCGCATTTCGTCCCGGCGCCGGGCGGGCCGATCAGCGCGGTCATGCGCTCGCCCGCCATGTTCCAAGCGCTCAGCGTGATGAAGGCGCCGGACGCCGCGGTGTTCGGCACCGCGATCAGCCTGATCGGCTGGCACGGCGCGCATCGCTTCTGCTCCCGGTGCGGCCATCCGACGGCGATCTTTCGCGGCGGCTGGGGGCGCAAGTGCGGCAATTGCAACGCCGAACACTTCCCGCGCACCGATCCTGTCGTGATCATGATCGCCGAACATCACGGCCGGGCGCTGCTCGGGCGCAACGCGGGGTGGCCTGAGGGGCGCTATTCCGCGCTGGCGGGGTTCCTGGAGCCCGGCGAGTCGATCGAGGAAGCGGTGCGCCGCGAAATCTTCGAGGAAACCGGCGTCCCGACCGGCGCGGTGCGCTACGTCGCCAGCCAGCCCTGGCCGTTCGGCGGCTCGCAACTGATGATCGGTTGCGTCGCCGAGGCGCAGGACGACGCGATCACCCTCGATCCCAAGGAATTGTCCGACGCGCTATGGGCGACCAAGGACGAGGTCCGCGCCGCGCTGGCAGGCGCGCCGGGGCGGTTCCTGGCACCCCCGTCCTTCGCCATCGCGCACACGTTGTTGAGCCACTGGTGCCAATACGATGCATGAAGAGACCCGTTCCGGAAACGTCGCGCTGCTGATCGATGCCGACAACGCGGTGCCCGACCATCTTGACCCTGTGCTGACGGCGCTTGCCGAATTGGGAACGGTCAACATCCGCCGCGCTTATGGCAATTGGACCAAGCCCGCGCTGAAGCCGTGGGAGGCGATGGCGCTGCGCTATGCCATCGAACCGCAACAGCAATTCGACCTGACCAAGGGCAAGAATGCCACCGACATGAAAATGACCATCGACGCGATGGATCTGTTGCACGGGGGTCGCGTCGACGGTTTCGGGCTGATGTCGAGCGATAGTGATTTCATGCCGCTGGCAAGCCGCATCCGGCAGCATGGCCTGCCGGTTTACGGATTTGGCAGATCAACGACGCCCGAAGGGTTTCGCCAGGCATGCACGCGCTTCATCGACGTCGAGGGGCTTGGGCCAATCGATGCGGCGGCGAAACAGCGCGTGGCTCCGGGCGAAGACAAGGCCCTCATCGAACTGCTCAGCAACGCGATCGATGCCTCAAAGCGGGATGACCAAGGCTTTGCGTCCCTCGGGGAGGTTGGCAAGTTGGCGGGCAATCGCTCGCCGTTCGACGCCCGGTCCTATGGCGTCGCCAGGCTTTCTGACTTGGTGGAGAAAATTCCGTCGTTCAAAGTCGAACGCCGTCCCAATGGCGCTGTATACGTCAAGCGCTTGTCGTAGAACGGTCTGCCTCCAGCGACTTCCCCAGCACCACGAATTCAAGCTGCCGCTGCGGCAGGCCGAAGCGTTCGTCAGTCATCGGGAATGGCCGCCGCTCGCCCGTCAGCGCGTAACCCTTGCGTTGATAATAGGCGATCAGTTCGGCGCGGCCGTCGATTACCGTCATTTCCATGCGCGTGGCACCGAACTCGCCCATTGCCGCCGCCTCGCACGCCGCGATCAGCTGCGCGCCGACGCCGCCCGCCTGCAGCGCGGGATCGACCGCAAGCAGGCCGAGATAGGCAGTGCCATCCCCTTTGGACGTAAGCTGGACGCAGCCGATCAGCGCGCCGTCACGGTCTGCGAGCAGGATCCGCTGCTGCGGATCAGCGATGATCGCGCCCAACGTTTCCTCGTCGGTGCGCTGCCCGCCCAGCAGATCGGCCTCGTGGGTCCAGCCGCGCCGCGCCGAATCGCCGCGATAGGCACGTTCGACGAGCGCGTGCAGCGCGGGGAGGTCCGCCGCCGCCGCAAAGCGGATGTCAGCCACGCGGACGTGCCTGCGGGTAGCTGCCGAGCAACCGCACCCATTTGGCGTGAAAGGCCAGTTCGTCGAGCGCTCGCGCGACCGCCGGGTCGCCCGGGTGGCCGTCGATATCGGCAAAGAACTCCGTCGCCGAAAAGCTGCCGCCATGCTGGTAGCTTTCCAGCTTGGTCATGTTGACGCCGTTGGTCGCGAAGCCGCCCATCGCCTTGTAAAGCGCGGCGGGCACGTTCTTCACCTCGAAGATCAGCGTCGTCATCGTCGGCGTGCCTTCGGGCGGCGGCGGGGCGGCATCGCGCGACAGGATGACGAAGCGGGTCATATTGTCCGCCGAATCGGCGATCATGCTCTCCAGCGTCTCGAGCCCGTAAATCCCGGCGGCGAGCGGCGGGGCGAGTGCGGCGGTGGCCGGGTCACCCATTTCCGCGACTTGCGCGGCGGCGCCGGCGGTGTCCTCGTGCTGGACCGGCTGGATGCCACGCGCGCGCAGCCAGCGGCGGCACTGGCCGAGTGCCTGCGGGTGGCTCAGCGCGGCCTTCACGCCCTCGATCGGCCCCGTGCCCATCAGCGAATAATGGATCGGCAGGAAATGCTCGCCGATGATCTGCAGACCGCTTTCGGGCAGCAGGAAGTGAATGTCGGCGACGCGGCCGTGCAGCGAGTTCTCCAGCGGGATCATCGCCCGCGCGGCGGACCCTTCCTTCACGGCGTCGATCGCATCCTCGAACGAAAAGCACGGGATCGGCAGCGCGCCGGGGCACGCCTGTTCGATGGCGATGTGCGAATTGGCGCCCGGGGCGCCCTGGAATGACACGGCATTGTCCGCGTCCAGCGCCGCGGCGGCGAGCATTTTATCGACGATCGGACGCGCCGGGGCGGGAAATCTGTTCATGGCCGCGCGTTCGTAAGGAAAGCGCCAAGCTTGCGCCACCCCGCGCGCTTTTCTAAGGCCCGCGCAACGTTTCCTGACAAGGTGAAGACATGGACGACCGGTTCAACACGATTGCGATGATGGCACTGGGCGCGGGGATCGTCGCGCTGGGTGCGACGATCGTGTCCGGCGAATTCTTCCACCCCGAAAAGCCCGAGACGCCGGGCTATGTCGTCGAAGGCGTGGTCGAGGAAGGCGCCGATGCGGGGGCCGCCGCCGATCCGCCGATCGCGATGCGCATGCAGACCGCCGACGAAGCCAAGGGCGAGGAAGTCTTCAAGAAGTGCGCCTCGTGCCACACGATCAACCAGGGCGGCGCCAATGGCATCGGCCCGAACCTCTATGCCACGGTCGGCGAAAAGGCCGGTGAGGGCAAGGCCGGCTACGCCTTCTCGGACGCGCTGAAGGGCAAGGGCGTGTCCTGGGGCTTCGATGAACTCGACCAGTGGCTGAAGAAGCCGAGCGCTTACGTTCCCGGCACCAAGATGAGCTTTGCCGGCCTGTCGAACGCGGTCGATCGCGCCAATGTCATAAAATATCTGAACAGCCAGGGTTCGAACCTGCCAATGCCGGCCGCGCCCGCTGCCGCGCCTGAAGCGCCGGCTGGCCAGGGCGCCAAGACCGACACCCCGCCGTCGACCAGCCCGCAGCCGGGCGGCACGCCGGGCAACGAGACCGCACCGGCGACCAAGCCTGGGCAATAACGCTCAGCTGACCGCGTAGAAATCCTGGACGATCTGCCAGGCTTCTTCGGCGGTATCGACGAAGCGGAAAATCTCGAGGTCGCGGGGGCTGATCACGCCCTCTTCGACCAGCGCCTCGAAATTGACGACACGGTTCCAGAAGTCGCGGCCGAACATCAGGATCGGCATCGGCTTGATCTTGCCCGTCTGGATCAGCGTCAGCAGTTCGAAGGTCTCGTCGAACGTGCCGAACCCGCCGGGGAACACCGCGACGGCCCGCGCGCGCAGCAAGAAGTGCATCTTGCGCAGCGCGAAATAATGGAACTGAAAACTCAGCGTCGGGGTGACATAGGGGTTGGGCGCCTGTTCGTGCGGCAGGACGATGTTGAGGCCGATCGATTCGGCACCGACATCCCGCGCGCCGAGATTGGCCGCTTCCATGATCGACGGGCCACCACCCGAACAGACCACGAAATGCCGCTTGCCGTCCTGGTCGCGCGGCGTGCCGCTGGCCATCGCGGCCAGCTTGCGCGCCTCGGCATAGGTCCAGCTGTTCGCCTCGAGCCGTGCGGCGATCTTGGGATCGGGGTTCTGCGACTTGACGCCGGGCGCGGGAATGCGGGCCGAGCCATAGAACACCATCGTCGACGCGATGTTGGCTTCGTCGAGGAATAGCTCGGGCTTCAGCAGTTCGAGCTGGAAGCGGACCGGGCGCAGGTCGGGGCGCAGCAGGAAGTCATTGTCCTGGAACGCCAGCTTGTACGACGGGCTGTCGGTCTGCGCGGTGTGGACGATCTTTTCGGCGTCGACGGCGCCCTGGGTGGCGTCGGGAAAGACGCGCGAGGGGATACGGGTTTCGGTCATCGCGCCGCCTTTAGCGGCAGAGTTGGCTTCCGCCCATATCGAAGTGCAGATGGTCTTCGTGCAGCGCGTTATAGTCGGGTGACAGCACCGTCCGGAACCGGCGGCACGCGGCGTCGCGGACCGCGCGCAGGAACCGCGCGCGGCGTTCGTCGCCGCGCCAGCCGCCGAGCACCGCGATGCGCGTCCCGTCCTTGAGCACGAAGGCCGAGACATCGACCGCATTGGCAAACGCGTGTTCGCTCAACCGAGCGTCCGCAGCATTGTTGACGTTGCGGCAGGCATAGCTGCCGAAGGTCTCGACCTTGACTACCGGACTGCCGAACTCACCCATCGCCGGAATCTGCAGATCGGACTGGACCCACTGCGCGAAGCTGGACGCCAGCGGGCAGGTCATCGCGCCGAGGCTGCTGACCGGCGTGCCGATATCGAGCAATTGCACCGCGCTTTTCGCCGAACAGCCATTGCCGAAGTCGCGGTCGGGCAACAGCCGGTAGCGCGCGACGCCCAGGTCGAGCCGGGCGAGGCATTGGCGCAGCGCCGGGGTGTCGAGCACGCGATCGGCCCGTGGCGGCGGCCGCTGGCGGTGCGGCGCGCCGATACAGCCGAACAGCAAGGCGAGAGCGGCGAGGGCCACCATCGGCTTCACTGCGCGCGACTGTCTCATTCGCCCCACGCTTCGCATGAACACCGCGCGCACGCGACAGCTTTTCGCCGGTTGTCGCAAACCCGCAACAAAGCTGACGCATTGCAGTCTTGGACGTGGCGAAACGGGGCGCGTGCATGGCGACGGTAATGGATACGGCGGGTGTCACGACGGCCTATGCGCGCTGGGCGCCGGTCTATGATCTGGTGTTTGGCCAAGTGTTTGCGCAGGGCCGCGCGGCGGCGATCGTGGTGGCCGACCGGATCGGCGGTGACATCCTCGAAGTCGGCGTCGGCACCGGGATATCGCTGCCGGGCTATGCCAGCACCAGCCGGGTGACCGGCATCGACCTATCCGAACCAATGCTCGCCAAGGCGCGCGGCCGTGTCGGCCGTTACAGCCTGGCCAACGTCAAGGCGCTGGCGGTGGGCGACGCGGAACAACTCGACTTCGCCGACAACAGCTTCGACGTCGTCGTCGCGCAATATGTCGTCACCGCCTGCCCGCATCCCGAACAAGCGCTCGACGAGTTCCTCCGCGTGGTAAAGCCGGGCGGCGAGATCGTGATCACCACGCGGCTGGGTGCCGACGAAGGGCTGCGCGGATCGATCGAGAAATTCCTGATGC
Organism: Sphingomonas sp.; assembly: GCA_035493275.1. Lineage (GTDB taxonomy): Bacteria > Pseudomonadota > Alphaproteobacteria > Sphingomonadales > Sphingomonadaceae > Sphingomonas_O. Next base: position 16,163 of record DATJIN010000043.1, read on the forward strand.
CGGTGACCACGCGGCTGGGCTTCCGCACCGAATTCTCCTGGGCGCGCTACGAAGCCTGGGCGGCCGGCCGCCCGCAGGTGTCGCTGGTCGAACGCCGCCCGCTTCCGCCGCTCGGGCACTTCGCCCTGCTCCGCTATACCAAGCTGAAGGCGCAATAGTCATGAACATCAAAGCCCCGATGATCGCGATGCGCGGCAGGCTCGCCGAACAGCGTTGGGACGACCACCGCTTCTATCATCACAGCCTGATCAACCAGAGCCTCCACTTCCTCAGCGCGAGCACGTTCGTGGTCGCCTATATCGTGTGCTTCCGCGATCCCGCGGTCGCGTCGCTGCTTGGCTGGCTGGTCGCGATGGTCAGCCGCCAGTCGGGCCACTTCTTCTTCGAGCCCAAGGGATATGATCACGCCAACGACGTGACCCACGAATATAAGGAAGAGGTCAAGGTCGGCTACAATCTCGCGCGCAAATGGGTCTTCATGGGCATCTGGGCCGCCTGTCCGCTCCCGCTGCTGCTCGATCCAACGCTGTTCGGCATTTTCCAGCCGCATCAGGGCTTTGCCGAATTCATGCGTCACCTCGGCATCGTCTGGCTCGTGCTGGCGGGCGCCGGATTGCTGTTCCGGGTCGTGCAACTCGCGATCACGCGCGACGTCTGGACCGGCGTCACCTGGGCGGTGAAGATCGTCACCGATCCGTTCCACGACATCAAGCTGTATCATAGCGCGCCGCTGCGCCTGTTGAAGGGTGAGCGGATCGACGGATCGATCGCCGAGGTGCGGTGAGCGGGGTCTGTATCGAGCGCCGGCAATGATCGTGATTGCCCTGTGACGTGCACTGGGGAGGAGTAGCGCATGGCGCGGGCTTGTGGCCCGTGCAAGCGGTGCGACGCGCCCAGTGGGCGTCACAGGGCAACCGCGAAGCGGCGGGCGGCTTTTGCCGCAAGTCTTCGTCTCTCATCGGTTGCGGGGGCGGTGCCCCGCGCCGCTCTTCGTTCCTCGCCCTGCCACAAAATCCGCTCCGTCACGGTCGTTGCCGGCGCTCGATACAGACCCTAGCGGCCGAAGCGTTTGTGGATTGCCGCGCGCATCAAATCGCGGCGAATTTCCTTGTTGGTTTCCCCCGCATCCCACCACCAGCCATCGTCGCGCATCTTCTCGGCGGCGCGGACGAAACGCGTCACGACTTCGGCAAAGGCGCCATCGTCATAATCGAGGCTGAAGATCAGGCGGCCGGTGCCGATCCAGCTCAGCGCCAGGCCTTCGGCGCGCAGGTAGAATTGCAGCATCCAGTTGTAGCGCGACGGTTGGGTGTAAAGCACCGTCCAGATGCTGGTCAGATTGGCGACGCGCAGCGGCAGTCCCGCGTCCGCCAGCCGGTCGTTGAGCAACGATGCCCGCGCGTTCCAGCGTTCGTCCATCCCGTCATAAAGCGCCGCGACGTCGGGCGTATCGAGCTGTTGCAGAAACGCATTGGCCGCGCCGATGACATAGGGGTGCGCGTTGAACGTGCCGCGCGCGAAGCAGATGTCGCCGGGGCGATCCTCGCGGAAACGCCGCATCAGCGCGTGCGATCCGGCGAGCACCCCGATCGGCAACCCGCCACCCAGCGTCTTGCCATAGGTCACCAGATCGGGCGTCACGCCGAAATACTCCGCCGCGCCGCCGCGGGAGAGGCGGAAGCCGGTGAAAACCTCATCGAGGATCAGGACAATGTTGTTCGTCCTGCAGGTCTCGGCCAGCTTGCGGAGCCAGTCGCCATAAGCCGCACGATCGACGCCGGCGGTGCGGCTGCTGTCGATCAATTGCCCGTCGGACGGCGCCGCCTGGTTCGGGTGCAGCGCCTGCAGCGGGTTGACCAGCACGCAGGCCACGTCCTTGCGCCGGGCCAGCACGGCAAGCGTGCGGTCCGACATTTCGGCCAGCGTCAGGGTGCGGTCTGCGGGGACGGGGTTGCCGATGCCCGGCTGCACATCGCCCCACCAGCCATGATAAGCGCCGGCGAAACGGACGATGCGTTGGCGGCCGGTGTGATATTGCGCCAGCCGCACCGCCTGCATCACCGCCTCGGTGCCCGACATGTGGAACGAGATCTCGTCCATGCCGGAATGGCGGCGCAGGCGTTCGACCGTGTCGGCCACGACGGGGTGGAACTGGCCGAGCACCGGCCCCAGCCCGTCGACCATCGCCGCGCCTTGGGCGATCGTTCGTTTGTAGAAGTCGTAGCCGAACAGGTTGACGCCGTACGAGCCGGTCAGATCGTAAAGCTGATTGTTGTCGAGATCACGCAACAGTGGCCCGCTCGCACCCTCGAGGAACGCCCCGACCGGCAATGCCTCGCGGGCGATGCGGCTGAACGGCGCGGGGACGCGGTAGCGCGCGGTGAACTGCAGGTCGGACAGCCCTTCGCGCGTCGCCTTGGTCATGGCGAGGGTGCGCTCGCGGCTTTTGAACTGGGCGGAGAGGCGTTCGAACGCTTGCCGCCGCTGCCCGGCGATCTCTCCGGGCGCGCCGTCGGCAGCAAAAAAACGGTCCGGCCCGTAATCGATCGCCGGCAACAGCCCGGCGAGGCGCTTCGCCAGGCGGACATGGCCCGTCAGCCCGGGATGCTTGGCGCGCGACAAGGCGAGGCGGGCGGGGACGCGGGTCAACGCCGCGGCCCCAAGCACCGCCGCCGACCAGCCGAGAAAGGCTTCCACCATGAGACGCGCCCGTATGACCGTTTGGCGACAGTCGCATGACAGCGCCACGGCAATCGCTGGGCGAGGCGCTCAATTTCATCGTCACCAACCGCCTGCCGCGGCGGCTGGCGACGCGGATCGTCGGGCGCGTCAGCAAATCGCACGCCTGGCCGGTGGCGCCGGTCGCGCTCGCCTTGTGGAAGGCGTTTTGCGACGTGGATCTGCGCGATGCCGAGCGGACCGATTTTGCCTCGCTGCATGACGGCTTCACCCGCGCGCTGCGTCCCGGCGCGCGGCCGTTCGATCCCGATCCGGCTGTGCTGTGCGCGCCATGCGATGCCATCGTCGGCGCCTACGGGCTGATCGAGGGCGACGAGCTGCTGCAGGTCAAGGGCATGCCCTATTCGCTGACCGAACTGGCCGGGGCGGATGCGGTCGCGGCGATGCAGGGTGGCAGCTATGTCACCATGCGCCTCACCGCGGGCATGTATCATCGCTTCCACGCCCCTGCCGATCTGACCGTCGAGCGCGTCGAACACCGACCGGGCGATCGCTGGAACGTCAACCCGCCCGCGCTGGCGCGCGTCTCTTCGTTATACTGTCGTAACGAACGTGCGATCATCTCGACCCGCCTGGCCGATGGCCGCCTGCTGGTGATGATCCCGGTGGCGGCAATCCTCGTCGCCGGTATCGTTCTTCACCCCTTCGGTTTGGTGCGCGGCGGCATCATGCGCACAGGCCTCACAAATCACACCAAACGCGGCGCTGAGATGGGCTGGTTCGAACACGGCTCCACCATCGTCATGCTCGCACCCTCCGGCTTCGATCTCGCCGCAGGTGTCGCGACTGGCGAGACGATCCGCGCTGGCCGGCCGCTGCTCCGCCGAAAGGTCGGTTGACGCACCGCAGCAAATCTATAGGTCGGTCAGTGGGCCACGCTGTCCCAACGCAGCGCGTGCTCTCTGTAAGGAGAGAACCATTGACGACGACTCTGGACCGCCCTGCGGTCAAGCCTGCACGCCCCTTCTTCTCATCGGGACCTTGCGCCAAGCCTCCGGGCTGGGATGCGTCGCGCCTCGCCACCGGCGTTCTCGGCCGCTCGCATCGCTCGAAGCTCGGCAAGGCACGTCTCCAATATTGCATCGATCTGATGCGAGAGCTGCTCGAGCTGCCCGATACGCACCGCATCGGCATCGTGCCGGGTTCGGACACGGGCGCCTTCGAAATGGCGATGTGGACCATGCTCGGCGCCAAGCCGGTCACCGCGCTCGCCTGGGAAAGCTTTGGCGAAGGCTGGGTGACCGATGCGGTCAAGCAGCTCAAGATCGATCCCACGGTCATCCGCGCCGATTACGGACAGCTGCCGGATCTGAATGCGGTCGATTGGTCGAACGACGTCCTCTTCACCTGGAACGGTACCACCTCTGGCGTGCGCGTCCCCGATGGCGAGTGGATCCCCGCCGACCGCGAAGGGCTGAGCTTCGCCGACGCGACCAGCGCTGTGTTCGCTTACGCCCTGCCGTGGGACAAGATTGATGTGGCGACGTTCAGCTGGCAAAAGGTGCTGGGCGGCGAAGGCGGCCACGGCGTCATCATCCTCGGCCCGCGCGCAGTGGAACGGCTCGAAAGCTACACCCCCGCCTGGCCGTTGCCGAAAGTGTTCCGCCTGGCGTCGAAGGGCGCGCTGACCGAAGGCGTGTTCAAGGGCGAGACGATCAACACCCCGTCGATGCTCGCAGTCGAAGACGCGATCTTCGCGCTCGAATGGGGCAAGGAAATCGGCGGACCCGCAGGCTTAATTGCGCGTTCCGACGCCAATGCGGCGGCGCTCGATGCGATTGTCGCCGAACGTCCGTGGCTTGGCCATCTTGCCGCCGATCCGGCGTCGCGCTCGAAGACCAGCGTCTGCCTCACTGTCGAAGGCGCGGACGAAGCGCTGATCAAGAAATTCGCTGCGCTGCTCGAAGCGGAGGATGCCGCTTACGATATCGCCGGCTATCGCGATGCCCCGCCGGGGCTCCGCGTCTGGTGCGGCGCGACGGTCGACACGGCGGATATCGTCGCGCTCGGTCCGTGGCTTGATTGGGCCTGGGCGCAAGTTCGCACCGCCTGAACGCCCGCACCCCGATTCTTCCGAAAATACGCCTCGGCCCAGTGCCGGGACGACGAAAGGTTCGAAATGCCCAAAGTCCTTATTTCCGACAAAATGTCCCCGCTCGCCGCCCAGATCTTCCGCGAACGCGGGGTAGAGGTCGATGAGATCACCGGCGAAACCAAGGAACAGCTGATCGCCCGCATCGGCGAGTATGATGGCCTCGCCATTCGCTCCTCGACCAAGGTGACGAAGGAAATTTTGGCTGCGGCCAAGAACCTCAAGGTCATCGGTCGCGCCGGCATCGGCGTCGACAATGTCGATATTCCCGCCGCCTCCGCGCAGGGCGTGGTGGTGATGAATACGCCGTTCGGCAACTCGATCACCACTGCGGAACACGCCATCGCGCTGATGTTCGCGCTTGCCCGCCAATTGCCTGAAGCCGACGCGTCGACCCAGGCCGGCAAGTGGGAAAAGAATCGCTTCATGGGCGTCGAGCTGACCGGCAAGACGCTCGGCCTGATCGGTGCCGGAAATATTGGCTCGATCGTCGCCGACCGCGCGCTGGGGCTGAAAATGAAGGTCGTCGCTTACGATCCTTTCCTCACCGCCGAACGCGCAGTCGAGCTGGGTATCGAAAAGGCCGATCTCGATACGTTGCTGGCCAAGGCCGATTTCATCACGCTGCACACGCCGCTGACCGATCAGACGCGCAACATCCTGAGCCGCGAAAACCTCGCCAAGACAAAAAAGGGCGTGCGCATCATCAACTGCGCGCGCGGCGGATTGATCGACGAGGCGGCGCTGAAGGATGCGCTCGACAGCGGACAGGTCGGCGGCGCCGCGCTCGACGTGTTCGTCACAGAGCCGGCCAATGAATCGCCACTGTTCGGCACGCCCAATTTCATTTCGACCCCGCATCTCGGCGCCTCGACCAACGAAGCACAAGTCAATGTCGCGCTGCAGGTCGCCGAGCAGATGGCCGATTTCCTCGTTTCGGGCGGGGTGACAAACGCGCTCAACATGCCGTCGCTGAGTGCCGAGGAAGCGCCGAAGCTCAAGCCGTATATGGCGCTCGCTGAGCGGCTCGGGTCACTGGTCGGCCAGCTGGCGCATGACGGGCTGACCTCGATTTCGGTCGAAGTCGGCGGCGCCGCGGCGCAGCTCAACCAGAAGCCGATTACCGCGGCGGTGCTTGCCGGACTGATGCGCGTGCATTCGGCGACGGTGAACATGGTCAACGCGCCGTTCCTGGCGCGCGAGCACGGCATGGACGTGCGCGAGGTGCGGCGCGAGCGCGAGGGCGATTACCACACGTTGGTGCGCGTCACCGTCGCCACGTCGGCGGGCCAGCGCTCGGTCGCGGGTACGCTGTTCGGCAACACCGCACCCCGGCTCGTCGAACTGTTCGGCATCAAGGTCGAGGCCGATCTGGCGGGCGATATGCTCTACATCGTCAATGAGGACGCGCCCGGGTTTATCGGCCGCCTCGGCGCGACCTTGGGCGATGCGGGCATCAATATCGGCACCTTCCATCTCGGCCGCCGCGACGCGGGCGGCGAAGCGGTGCTGTTGCTGTCGGTCGATACCCCCGTTCCCACGGACGTCCTCGCCAAGATTTTGCAGCTGCCCGGCGTGAAGCGCGCCACGGCGCTCAAATTCGACTAGGGCGCGGCGCATGACGATTCCTGCCGGCTTGCTGCCCGAAGGGCTGCGCGACCGTTTGCCCGGAGAGGCGGCGGCGGCGCAGTCGCGCGTGGCGGCAATGCTGGCGGCAATCAACGCGGCGGGATTCGCCACGGTCAGCCCGCCGTTGGTCGAGTATGAGGAAGGGTTGGCGGCACGCCTGCAGGGCAAGCGCACCGACCTCGCCCGCTTCGTCGACCCGAAATCCCAGCGGCTGCTCGCGGTGCGCTCGGACATTACGCCGCAGGTCGCGCGCATCGCCGCGACGGTGCTGGCCGATGCCCCGCGACCGCTCAAACTTGGTTATGCCGGGCAGGTCGTAAAACTCGCCTCGGGAGGCCTCGATCCGGCGCGGGAACGCACCCAACTCGGCGCCGAACTCATCGGCGCGGATACGGTGGACGCCGCGCTCGAAATCGTGGCGCTGGCGCTCGCGACCCTCCGCGCGGGCGGGGCGCAGCAGATCACCGTCGATCTGACCCTGCCCGATCTGGTCAGCACGTTGTGTTCGACGGTTGAGACGCCCGATCGCATCGAACATATCGACCATCTGCTCGACATGAAGGACGCAGGCGGACTCAGCGCCACCGCTCTCGGCCACTGGCTGCCGCTGCTTGGTGCGATGGACGAACCGCATGCCGCATTGGCTGCGCTTAAGAACTTTGATCACGCTGGGCTGCTCACTAGCCGCATTGACGGTGTCGCGCGCATTGCAGATGCGCTTGCCGCCCAGGGCGCGCGCGTGACCATCGACCCGACCGAGCGACACGGGTTCGAATATCAAAGCTGGTTCGGCTTCTCCCTCTTCGCGGGTGACCGTGAAATCGGCCGCGGCGGCAGCTATGCGATAGTCGGCACCGGCGAACCCGCTGTGGGTTTCTCGATCTATCCCGATACCCTGGAGTAAGCATGGCCAACGTCACCGTGATCGGCGCCCAATGGGGCGACGAGGGCAAGGGCAAGATTGTCGATTGGCTCGCCGCGCGTGCCGATGCGGTGGTGCGCTTTCAGGGCGGGCACAATGCCGGCCACACGCTCGTCGTCGGCAACGAGGTCTACAAGCTCAGCCTGTTGCCTTCGGGCATCGTTCGCGGCACGCCGTCGATGATCGGCAACGGCGTTGTGCTGGATCCCTGGCATTTCCGTGACGAGGTGGAGAAACTGCGCGGCCAGGGCGTGGCGATTTCGCCCGACACGCTGTCCGTCGCCGAAACCTGCCCGCTGATCCTGCCATTCCATCGCGACCTGGATGGCCTGCGCGAGGACGCGTCGGCGTTCAAGATCGGCACCACCCGGCGCGGCATCGGCCCGGCCTATGAGGACAAGGTCGGCCGCCGCGCCATCCGCGTGTGTGACTTGGCGCATCTCGATCAATTGGGGCCGCAGATCGACCGTCTATGCGCGCATCACGATGCAATCCGCGCCGGGTTCGGCGTCGCGCCGATCGACCGCGAGCGGCTGATCCGTGACCTGACCGACATTGCCCCCGCCGTCCTGCCTTATGCCAAGCCCGTGTGGCGCGAACTCGAGAAGGCGCGCCGCGCCGGCAAGCGCATCCTGTTCGAAGGCGCGCAGGGCATGCTGCTCGACGTCGATCACGGGACCTACCCATTCGTGACCTCGTCCAACACCGTGTCGGGTACCGCGGCGAGCGGATCGGGCATGGGGCCGTCGGCGACGGGCTTCGTGCTGGGGATCGTCAAGGCCTACACCACGCGTGTCGGGCAGGGGCCGTTCCCGACCGAATTGAACGACGAGACTGGCGAACGGCTCGGTACGCGCGGGCATGAGTTCGGCACGGTGACGGGGCGAAAGCGGCGTTGCGGTTGGTTTGATGCCGTGCTGGTGCGCCAGTCAGCGGCCGTCGGCGGGATCACCGGTATCGCGCTGACCAAATTGGACGTCCTCGACGGGTTCGACACGCTCAAGATCTGCACGGGCTACAGGGTCGGGGACCGGACCTATGACTACCTCCCCGCGCACGCCATCGATCAGGCTGCGGCCGAGCCGATTTACGAAGAGATCGAGGGCTGGAGCCAGTCGACTGCTGGCGCGCGCAGCTGGGCTGACCTCCCGGCACAGGCGATCAAATATATCAAACGCGTGGAGGAACTCATCGATTGCCCGGTGGCGTTGGTTTCGACCAGTCCTGAGCGCGATGACACGATCCTTGTGAAGGATCCGTTCGCGGGCTGACTAAAACTTGCTCGCGCCGGGCGTCCCTTCGACGCCCTGGGCGCGTAGCGACGGCGCGGCTTCCTCGTCGGTCAGCAGCTGCCACCCCGCTGGGCCGAGCCGCTCCATCGGGCGGAAGCGCGCCTTGTATTCCATCGTCTTCGCGCCCTGCACCCAATAGCCGAGATAGACGTGGGGCAGCCCGGCCTCGGCGGCGCGGGTGATGTGGTCAAGGATGATGTACGTCCCCATCCCGTCGAGCGCGGGGTCGAAGAAACTGTAGATCAGAGAAAGCCCATCGGCCTGCCGGTCTGTGAGGCAGGCGCCGACCAGCTTCCCGGCGTCGTCGCGATATTCGACGATATAGGTATCGACCGGCGACACTTCGACCATGTCGGCGAAGTCGGCCTCGTCCATCCCAACCATGCCGCCCTTGGCGTGGCGCGCAGCGAGGTAGCGGCCGAGCAATTCGAACTGCTCTTCAGTCGCCCAGGGACGGCAGGCCGCGGTCTTGAGATGGCTATAGCGCCGGATCAAGCGCCGCTGTGTTGCGTTGGGCTCGAACGCCTGCGTCAGTGTGCGCACCGAGACGCAGGCCGAACAGGCGACGCAACTGGGGCGATAGGCGACGCTCTGGCTCCGCCGGAAGCCGATCTGCGACAGCGCATCATGCAGTTCCGCCGCGCCCTGGCCGCGCAGCTCGGTGAACAGCTTCCGCTCGATCTGCCCCGGCAGATACGGGCAGGGCGAGGGCGTCGTCACGAAGAATCGCGGGAATTTCGGTTGGACGCTCACGAATGCGATTATGCAGGCGCGGCGAATTGATGAAAAGCCGGTTAACCCTCTTTAGGCCAATTCGACCGTCGCCACCTCGTAATCGGCCGCGCGCAACGCCGCGATCAGGCGGTCGAGATGCGCCGCGTCGCGCGTTTCGCATTCGATCTCGGTGACCAGCCCCTTGGCCGGCAGGTCGGTGAACACGCGTTGGTGATAGACCTCGATGATGTTGACCTGCTGTTCGTGAAATACCTTCGCGACGAGGTAGAGCGCGCCCGGCCGGTCCTGCAGGCGGATGCGCAGGCGGGCCAGACGGCCTGACCGTGCCAGATCGCGGAGCAGAACATTGGCGAGCAGCCGCGTATCGATATTGCCGCCGCACAGGACAATGCCCACCTTGCGGCCGGCAAACTTTTCCGGGTTCGACAGCAATGCCGCGAGTCCCGCCGCACCGGCACCTTCGACCACGGTCTTTTCGATCTGGAGGAGCAGGCTGACCGCGCGCTCCAATTCTCGCTCACTGACCAACAGAATGTCGTCAGCCACCGCGCGGACGATTTCGCGCGTGATCTGCCCCGGTTCCTTGACTGCAATACCTTCGGCGAGCGTGTCCCCGCCGCACGGCAGGTCCGCGCCGGTCAGTACGTCGTACATCGATGGGAAGAGTTCGGCCTGCACGCCGTGTACGGCGATGTCGGGCCGTAGTGCGCGCGCCGCGGTGCCGATGCCCGACAGCAGGCCGCCACCGCCGATCGGGATGACCAGCGTGTCGATTTCGGGCGCATCGGCGAGCATCTCGAGCCCGACCGTGCCCTGGCCGGCGATGATCTCGGGATCATCGAACGGGTGGACGAAGGTCAGTCCGCGCTCGGCCTCCAACTCGCGGGCATGGGCATAAGCCGCGTCGAATGTCTCGCCGTGGAGGATGACGGTCGCGCCATGTCCTTCGGTCTGCATCACCTTCACCGTCGGGGTCGGGTGCGGCATGACGATCGTGACGGGAATGCCAAGCCGGGCACCGTGATAAGCCAGCCCCTGCGCATGATTGCCCGCCGACGCCGCGATGACGCCCTTGGCGCGGTCGCTCTCCGCCATCAGCAGCAACTTGTTGAGCGCGCCGCGTTCCTTGTACGCTGCGGTGAACTGCAAATTCTCGAATTTGAGCCACAAATCGCAACCGAGCAGGTTCGACAGCGTCTGACTCTTCAGCGTCGGCGTGCGGACCACCGCGCCGGCAATGCGCGCGGCGGCGGCTTCGATATCGGCGAGCGAAACGGGCAATTGGGGCGAAAGCATCGGCTCGCCCCTAGCGCTTCACATCAATGCGGTCGACCGTCGGTGTCCATCAGCACTTCGCGGCGGCCGACGTGGTCGGGGCGCGAGACGAGCCCGTCGCTTTCCATCCGTTCGATCAACCGCGCCGCGGAGTTATAGCCAACGCGCAATTGCCGCTGGAGCCAGCTGGTCGAGGCCTTCTGGCTCTCCGCAACCAACTGCCGCGCCTTGCGGTAGAGCTGGTCTTCAGCCGAATCCTCGCCCGTCGGCGCGCCTTCGAGGTCAAAGCCGCCATCTTCCGGCTCTTCGGTCACAGCCTGAATGTAATCGGGCGTGCCTTGACCGCGCCAGTGATCGGCGACCGCGCGGACTTCCTCGTCGCTGACGAACGGGCCGTGGACGCGGACGATCTGCTTGCCGCCGGGCATGTACAGCATGTCGCCCTTGCCGAGCAGCTGTTCGGCGCCCTGCTCGCCGAGGATCGTGCGGCTATCGATCTTTGAGGTGACCGCGAACGAGATGCGCGTCGGCAGATTGGCCTTGATGACGCCGGTGATGACGTCGACCGAAGGGCGCTGCGTCGCCATGATCAAATGGATACCGGCTGCGCGAGCCTTTTGCGCGAGCCGCTGGATGAGGAATTCAACTTCCTTGCCCGCGGTCATCATCAGGTCGGCGAGTTCGTCGACGATCACGACGATTTGCGGCAAGGCTTCGAAATCGAGGCTTTCTTCCTCGTAAATCGGCTGGCCGCTTTCGGCGTCATAGCCGCACTGGATGCGCCGTCCGAGTTTGCTGCCCTTGGCCTTCGCCGCGAGCACCTTTTCGTTGAAGCTGGCCAGCCCGCGCACGCCGATCGACGCCATCATACGATAGCGGTCTTCCATCTGCTCTACCGCCCATTTGAGCGCGCGGATCGCCTTGGCGGGCTCGGTGACGACGGGCGCGAGGAGGTGCGGAATGTCCTCATAGCTCGACAATTCGAGCATCTTCGGATCAATCATGATCATGCGGCACTGATCGGGGGTCAGCCGGTATAGTAGCGAGCAGATCATCGCATTGAGGCCGACCGACTTGCCCGAACCGGTAGTGCCCGCGACGAGCAGGTGCGGCATCGGCGCGAGATCGGCGATCACCGGATCGCCAGCGATATTCTTGCCGAGCACGAGGGGCAGCGATCCGCCGGTATCGTCGAACGCGTCGCTCGCGATCAGCTCGTGCAGCACTACGGCCTCTCGCCGCGCATTGGGCAGTTCGATGCCGATGACAGTGCGCCCGGGGATCGTCGCGATGCGCGCTGATAGTGCCGACATGTTGCGCGCGATATCGTCGGCCAGCTGGACGACGCGACTGGCCTTGATGCCCGGCGCGGGCTCGAGCTCGTACATCGTTACGACAGGGCCGGGGCGGACTTCCTTGATCTCCCCCTTCACATTGAACGTATCGAGCACGGTTTCGAGCAGGCGCGCGTTCTTTTCGAGGCTGGCCTTGTCGAGCGCAGGGCCGGTCGACGGCGGGGCAGGCGACAGCAGGTCGAGCGACGGCAGGACATATTTGTCCCGCAAGGCGAGATTGGTCTGGCGGTCCTTGGCTGGAGCCCTGGCGGGCGCCCGTTCGGCGATGACCGGCTTGGAGCGGACGGGTTCGACCAGCGCGGCACGCGGCGCGGGTTTGGGGCGCGGCATCTTGATGACGGGCGCAACCTCATCGTCCTCATCATCATAGATGTCGATCTCGGCACGGTCGCGGCGGGCGAACAGGAAGGCGCGTTCGACCTCGTCAAGCGCCAGCGAGCGCGCCCAGACATAGATGGCGATGATGGCAAACAGCCCCGCCACGGCCCAACCAGCGGGCGCGACCCAGGCGGGATCGGGAATCAGCGAGGCGCCGGCCGCCGTCGCTTTCGCCGCGAGCATGCCGGTCAGCCCGCCATACCCCGCAGGCAGGCCGGGCGCGCCCTGCGCCATGACGATGCCGATGGCGGCGGCGAACAGCGCGATGGCGAGGAGTGTCCCGGCCAGCTGCCGTTTCCAACCCGCCGGATGCGCGTCACGCCACAGCCGCAGCGCGAGTACGATAAGCACGGGCAGCCACAACGCGGATACCGGCCCGAACAAAGTGAGCAGGATGTCCGCGGTCCATGCGCCGGGCGCGCCGAGCCAATTGTGCACGGCGCCGCCCGCAGCGGTGTTGAGCGCGCCGTCTGTGGCGCGATAGCTCACCAGCGCGAATGCCAGCGCCAGCGTCACGGCAAGCAACAGCACCGCGCCGGTGAGGGTTCCCCCGCGCACCGCACCGCGCTTCATCGCATCCTGCCAGTTGCCTTCGGCCCGGCTCGCCATTGTCCCCGCTCCGTTCGCGTTCGATTCACCGAAGAATCCCATGCCACGGAGTCCGCGTCAATCGGGGTGACGCGATGGATTTGCGGGGCTACGGCAATCGCATGGAGCGCACGGACGTCCTCATCCTTGGCGGTGGCCTGGTCGGCCTCACGCTGGCTTTGGCACTCGATCGCGCGGGCATTGCGACCGTCGTGGTCGACCCGGCCGATCCGGAAACGACGCTGTCGCCCACCTTCGACGGCCGCGCTTCGGCCATCGCCTCGGCCAGCTGGAACATGCTCGAAGCGATCGGCGTGGCCGAGCGGCTGATCGAGCACGGGCAGCCGATCCACCGCATCGAGGTTCGCGACGGGTTGCAGCGCGAACCGCTCGCCTTCGAGGACGAGCGACCGCTCGGCACAATGGTCGAGAATCGCATCTTGCGCCGTGAATTGCGCGAAGCGGCGTTGGCTTCGCCAAACATCGACCTGCGCATGCCCGCCCGCGCCGAAGTCGAGCGGCGCGCCGAGGGTGTGTTCGCCAAATTGTCCGACGGCTCTGAACTCCGCGCCGACCTCCTGGTCGTCGCCGAAGGCCGCAAGTCGTCAACGCGCGAGGCTGCGGGGATCCGTATCGCCAATTGGAAGTACGATCACGCGGCGATCGTCACTGCCTTCGATCACGAACGCGACCATGTTGGTGTGGCGCACGAAATCTTCTATCCCGCCGGCCCGTTCGCGCTGCTGCCGATGAGGGGCGGACATCGCTCCGCGGTCGTGTGGAGCGTTCACCAAAAGGATTCCGCCGGCATGATGGCGCTCAGCGATCACGCCTTCGCTGTCGAGGCCGAAAAGGTGTCAGGCAGGCTTCTCGGCAAGCTGACGCTGAGCGCCCCGCGCGCCGCCTGGCCGCTCGGCTTTCATCACGCCGCGGCGATTACCGCTGAGAGGCTGGCGCTGATCGGCGATGCGGCGCACGGCATCCATCCGATTGCCGGCCAGGGCCTCAACCTCGGCTGGCGCGACGCCGCCGCGCTGGCGCAGGTCATTGTCGAGGGCAGCCGCCTCGGCCTCGATCTCGGCGACGCGCAGTTGCTCGCGCGCTACCAGCGCTGGCGCGGGTTCGACGCGCTCGCCGTCTCGGTGGCGACCGACACCTTCACGCGCTTGTTCGGTATCCCCGGCAAGCTGCCGCGCGCCGCGCGCCGCTTCGGTATCGGGCTGGTCGAAAAGGTCACGCCGCTCAAAAGTTTCTTCATGGCCGAAGCGCGCGGCGAATTGGGCGAATTGCCTGTGCTGTTGCGGGGTTCTGCGATCTGACTTCCGGAACCCCCGCTCTGCCGGCGGGTCAGCGTTTGCTGACCATGGGCCTGACCATGGCGGCGACGTTTATCGTCGTGCTCGATACGACCATCGCTAATGTCGCGCTGCCCCACATGCAGGCTGCGCTGGGCGCTTCGCCTGACACGATCTCATGGGTGCTCACCAGTTATATCCTAGCCAGCGCGGTGGCGCTGCCGCTGACTGGCTGGCTTAGCGCCAAATTCGGACGGCGGATGCTGTTTACGGTCGCTGTGGCGGGGTTCACTCTTTCGTCTGCGCTGTGTGGCGTCGCCAATTCGCTCGGCATGATGGTGGTCGCCCGGCTCATCCAAGGGCTATGCGGCTCGGTGCTCGCACCGATGAGCCAGGCGATCATGTACGACATCAACCCGCCCGAAAAGCACGTCCAGGCGATGACTCTATGGGGTTTGGTGATCATGGTCGGGCCGATCCTCGGCCCCGTCGTTGGCGGCTACCTGACCGAAAATTTCGATTGGCGTTGGGTGTTTTACATCAATGTGCCGATCGGGATCGTCACGGCAATCGGCGGCTGGGCCCTGATTTCAGGGGGCAAGCAGGCGGGTCGGCGCTTCGATGCGATCGGCTTTGTGCTGCTCGCCACCGCGCTCGCGTCGATGCAGCTGCTGCTTGACCGCGGGGTTCAGCTTGACTGGTTCGACGCGACCGAAATCTGGGTCGAACTCGGCGTCTGCGTCATCGCGTCGTGGATGTTCGTCGTCCATACGGCGACGTCGCCGCATACGATCCTGCCGCGGCAGTTGTTCGCCGACCGCAACTTCGTCATCGCCTGTGTGTCCATCACCGTGCTTGGTGGAATTCTCACCGCAGGCGCTGCGCTGGTCGCGCCGATGCTGCAGGCGCTGTTCGGTTATCCGGTGTTGCTGGCCGGATTGCTCACCTCGCCGCGGGGCATCGGCACGATGGCCGGGATGCTGCTCGCCGGTCGATTGACCAAATACCTCGATCCGCGCGTGCCGATCCTCACCGGCATGGCGCTGCTCGCTTGGTCGCTCCTGATGATGACAGGGTTTGATCTGGGCATGGATCAGCGGCCGATTGTCATCAGCGGGCTGGTGCAGGGACTCGGTCTCGGGCTCGTCGTGCTGCCGATGAATCTCCTCGCGCTGTCGACACTGTCGGGACTGCTGCGCACCGACGCCGCCTCGCTCTACAATCTGATGCGTTCGATCGGCGGGTCGATCGCGATTTCGCTGATGACCGCGCTGATCGCGCGCCAGACGCAAGTCAGCCATGCAACGCTCGGCGCGCATTTGTCACAGACGCGGTTGCCGTTCCTCGGGCAGGGGATTTTCGAACAGCTCGGCTTCAATGGCGCGGTCATTACGAAAATGATGGACAGCGAGGTCACGCGCCAGGCGGTGATGATCGCTTATATCGACGCCTATTACGCGATGATGTGGGCCGCGATCGCGGTGATGCCGCTGATCCTGACCATGCGGCGGCAGCGGACCGAGGAGCCGCCCGGCGATGTGGTGATGGACGCGCACTAGGCTTCGCGGCATAGGGCGAGCGGAAACCCCCGGCGCGAGGAGGCGGCAGCGATGAGCGAGACGGACCTCCCCGGAGTTGAACTCGCGCCCGAAAGCGAACTCGACGAGGACGACCGGCTGCGCCCGGCCTTCGTCCGCGACGTGCTCGAGGCGGTCGAGGCGGGTGACGATGCCCGCGCGCGTGACCTCGTCAGCCCGCTGCACCCCGCCGACGTCGCCGACCTGTTCGAGCTCGTCCCGTCCGAACTCCGCGGAGACTTGACGCGGGCGCTCGGCGACTTGGTCGACGCCGACGTCTATGCCGAACTCAACGAGCACGTCCGCGAGGAAATGGTCGACGAGATGGACGCGACGCAGGTCGCCGACATCGCCGCCGAACTCGATACCGACGATGCGGTTGCGATCATCGAGGACATGGAGGCCGACGATCAGGCCGCCGTGCTGCGTGCGCTCGACCCCGACGATCGCGCCGCGATCGAGGCCGCGCTCAGCTATCCGGAAGAATCCGCCGGCCGCCTGATGCAGCGCGAGCTGATCGCGGTCCCCGAACATTGGACCGTTGGCCAGACAATCGATTACCTCCGCGAAAATCCAGAACTGACCACTGATTTCTGGGAAATTTTCGTCGTCGATCCGGCACACCGTCCGATCGGCACCTGCGCGCTATCGTGGATCCTGCGGACGCCGCGGCGCATCATGATCGCGGACGTGATGAAGCGCGAACAGACGCTGATCCCGGTCGATATGGATCAGGAAGAGGTCGCGCTGCGCTTCCAGAAATACGCGCTGATCTCCGCGGCCGTGACAGACGACAGCGGCCGGCTGGTCGGAATGATCACGGTCGACGACATCGTCCATGTCATCCAGGAAGAGGCGGGCGAGGACATAACCCGCCTATCCGGCGCGGGCGATGGCGACATCAACGAACCGATTTTGGAGACGGTGCGGACGCGCTTAACCTGGCTGGTCGTCAACCTCGGCACGGCCGTCATTGCGGCGAGTGTGGTCGGTCTGTTTCAGGGGGCGATCGCCAAATTCGCTCTGCTTGCCGTACTGATGCCGATCGTGTCGGGCATGGGCGGCAATGCGGGGACGCAAACGCTCGCAGTGGTCGTCCGCGCGCTCGCGACCAACCAGCTGACCAGTTCGAACACCTGGCGCATGGTATTCCGCGAATTCCGCATCGCGCTCGCCAACGGCTCGGCGCTGGCGGTGTTGATCGGCGGCGGCGTTGCGCTGATCTACGGCAATCCGCTCCTCGGCGGCGTCATCGCTTCGGCTATGGTGATCAACAATCTGGTAGCAGGGCTGGCAGGGATTCTGGTGCCGGTCACCCTCGACCGATTCGACGTCGATCCGGCGGTGTCTTCAGCGGTGTTCGTCACCACCGCGACCGACTGCATGGGGTTTTTCAGCTTCCTCGGGCTTGCGACACTCGCCGGGCTCGGCTGACATGCTTCACCTGACCAAGGTCGGTTACGGCGCGCAAAGTCTGGAGGAAGTGCTGAGCTGGTTCGCCAATCGCGAACCCGAATATCATCACGTCACGCGCTACAAGCCGAAGCGCGCCGACGAAATTGCCGGACAAGGCTCACTATTCTGGATCGTCAAACACCGCCTCGTCGCGCGGACGCCGATCCTGCGCTTCGAGGAGGCCGAGGGTGGCAAGTGCGCGATTGTAATCGACACACGGATTGTGCCCGTCATCCCGGCACCGAAACGCGCGCACCAGGGCTGGCGGTACCTGGAGGCTAGGGACGCCCCGCCCGACGCATTTGCCGGAGATTTGGGGGAACTCCCACCCGCACTCGCGGGAGAGCTGCGGACATTGGGGCTGGTGTAGCCGCGGCGACCTGCAGCTGCCCGGCCGCTTTGCCGCACAAGGCGCTGGCCGAGCCCTCACGTTTTACGGTGCATGCGGCCTGCCCATAGACCGTCGCCGTCCCCGTCCCCTTCACAGCGAGGGATGCGGACCGCGCGGCGCTGGCGGTCAGCGTACCGTTGCCGTCGAGGTTGAACTTGCCGTCTGCGACGGTAAGCCGCGCGGCGTCGATCGCTCCGCTGCCGCGTGTTTCCAGCGTGCCGTTCTTGGCATTTCCGGCGAGCGTGAGAACGCCCGTGCCCGCGACGACGGCGGTCAGATTGTCGCTCGCCACTGCGGCGACTGACAGCGTGCCCGATCCGTCGAGCGTGACGTGCGTTTCCGGTCCGGCCAACCGGTCGATCTTGAGCGCACCTGAGCCGGCCAGCGACGCCCGTGCCAGCGTCCGTGTGACTAGCATGATCTTGGCCGGCGCCGTGTCATCGTTCGCGTCGTCGGTTGCGCGGATTACTGCCGTCCCGCTTTCGACATCGACGCGGACATGATCGAGCGCGCGCGCGTCGCCGCTCAGCCGGCCTGATGTGCCTCGACCGCTCGTCACGCTGACGATGAATGGTCCTTCGACACGCACGCCGTCGAAATCGGTAACGGTTAGCGTCCGTTCCGCGCCGAACGCCGGTACTGCGACGGCGATGAAGAGGAGGATGAGGCAGCGCATGCCGCCTCATCGCACGTCGTGGTTAGCAGCCGATTAAGGTTCGCAGCGAATGTCGCCCGAGCCATGCTTTTCGGTTTTGCAGTTGGTTGTACCTTTGACCCGCACATTCCCGGAACCACGGATCGCGACATCGGCCGATTTGGTCGCACGAACCGCGACATCGCCTGATCCGCGCAAGTTGACGGTGGCGGTTTCGGCCATGAGCCCGACCGCATCGATGCCGCCCGATCCGGCGAGCTCGGCCTCAACGCCACTCGCTTGGCCGCCGGCCTTCAGATCGCCCGATCCGGCCAGCGTCAAATGCGCTGTCTTGGTCATGATCTTGCCGACGGTGAGGTCGCCGGAACCCTTCAGGTCAGCGGTAAAACTGTCTCCGCCGCCCTGATCAGCGGTCAAGTCGCCACTGCCTTTCAGGTTCAGCGCGCCGACCGGCTGAGCCACGGTCACCGTGACCACGACATCCTTGCTCGACTCGTTCCAGCTGAACAGTTTGATCTTGCCGCCGCCTTCGCGCGTCACGACCAGTTCGCTGCCGCGCAGCTCGACCTCGATCTTGTCGAGGTCCGAATTACGGCCGGTCGCGACGATCGATGGCGTACCGCCGGTCACCACGCGGACATTGTCCGGGCCGCCGAGCGTCACCTCGTCGAAACTGCCCGGCACGGGGAAAGTCCGCGTGCCCGTGCTGGTGTCATTTGCCGCGCCGCATGCGGACAGCGACGACGCGGCGAGAAGGACAACAAATAGACGCATACGACACGGCCTCCAACTGTATTACCAGAGCAATACAGCCAGAGGCCGGACGTTGCAAGCGCGAAGTGCGGTTAGGCGGCTTCGACCGTCTTATTGTAGATCGCGGCAGCCGCGCGGAGGATCGTGTGGATCTTCTCCAGCGCCGCCTTTTCGTCGGTCTGCTCCATCGCGCCGAGTTCGCGGGCGAGGCGCGAGGCGGCGGCTTCGAAGATCTGACGTTCCGAATAGCTCTGCTCGGGCTGATCTTCGGCGCGGAACAAGTCGCGGGTCACCTCGGCGATCGACACCAGGTCGCCCGAATTGATCTTCGCTTCATATTCCTGCGCGCGGCGCGACCACATGGTGCGCTTCACCTTGGGCTTGCCCTTCAGCGTGGTCAACGCGTCGTCCATCTGCTTGTTCGACGACAGCTTGCGCATCCCTGCGCTTTCCGCCTTGTTGGTCGGCACGCGCAGCGTCATTTTCTCTTTTTCGAAGCGCAGGACGTAGAGTTCAAGCGGCATGCCCGCGATCTCGGATTTTTGCAGCTCGACCACCCGGCCGACCCCGTGCTTGGGATACACGACATAATCACCAACGTCGAAAATAAGCGCCTTGGCAGCCATTAAAGACCCTTCCTTGGGGTGCGGCACATCCTGTCCCGGCGGAA
>DATJIN010000044.1:0-21669 GCA_035493275.1 Sphingomonas sp.
GATCGGCTGATGTGTCGGCCCATCCTCGCCGACTCCGATGCTGTCATGGGTGAACACGAACACCACCGGCAATTCCATGATCGACGCGAGGCGCACCGGCGGGCGCATGTAATCGAGGAACACGAGGAAGGTCGCAGTGTAGGAGCGCAGATAGCTGAGCGCCATGCCGTTCGCGACCGAGCCCATGGCATGTTCGCGCACGCCGAAATGCATGTTGCGGCCGGCATAATTGTTCGCTTCGAACGACCCGGCATTGTCGCCCTTCACGTCGGTTTTGGTCGAAGGCGCGAGGTCGGCGGCACCGCCGATCAGCATCGGCAGTTTCGCCGCGATGGCGTTGATCACCTTGCCCGAGCTGTCGCGCGTCGCGAGCCCCTTGGGATCGGCGTCGAAGCCCGGAAGGTCGGCTTCCCAGCCGGCGGGAAGCTTGCCCTGGCGCATCCCGTCGAACGCGTCGGCGAGCGACGCGTCCTTCGCGCGCAGATCGGCGAATTTCTGCTCCCACGCCTCGCGCAGCGGCTTGCCGCGGGACGACACGGCCTCGGTAAAGCCCTCAACCACGCCGCCAGGCACATAGAACGATTTGTCCTCGGGCCAGCCGTAGGCCTGCTTGGTCAGGCGAATATTCTCTTCGCCCAGCGGTTCGCCATGCGCCTTTTCGCTGCCTGCGCGGGGCGAGCCGTAACCGATCACCGAGTGGACGACGATGAACGTCGGCCTGTCTCTGCACGCCTTGAAGCGCTCCACCGCGGCGTCGATCGCGTCGGTATCGTTGGCGTCGTCGACATGGATGACCTGCCAGCCATAGGCTTCGAAGCGTTTGCCGACATCTTCGTCGAACGCGAGGTCGGTCGACCCCTCGATCGAGATGTGATTGCTGTCGTAGATCCAGCACAGATTGCTGAGCTTGAGGTGTCCGGCTAGCGACGCGGCTTCGGCCGAAACGCCCTCCATCATGTCCCCGTCGCCGCACAGGACGTAAATGTCGTGGTCGAACAGATCCTGCCCGAAGCGCGCAGCGAGCGAGCGTTCGGCGATCGCCATGCCGACCGAATTGCCGCAACCCTGGCCCAGCGGACCGGTGGTCGTCTCGACACCGGTGGTGAAGCGATATTCGGGATGGCCCGGGGTCTTCGAGCCGAGCTGACGAAACTGCTTTATGTCGTCGAGCGACACCGCGGGCTTGCCCGTCGGCTTTCCATCGGCATCGATCTCAACCACGCCCGCAAGGTGCAGCACCGAATAGAGCAGCATCGAGGCATGGCCGACCGACAAGACGAAGCGGTCACGGTTGGGCCAGTCCGGCTTGGCCGGGTCATACCGCATGTGCTTGGTCCACAAGGTCCAGGCGACGGGCGCGAGCGCCATCGGCGTACCAGGGTGGCCAGAATTGGCCGCCTGCACCGCGTCCATGGACAAGGTGCGGATGGTGTCGATCTGCAGGCGTTCGGGCGAGCCGTCTTCGTGGACGTTCGTATCGGTCATGCTGGGCTTTCGATTCCGGAGTCGTTTCGGCAACGGCCTCATCGCGCCGGGAGTGACGCACGTCCAGCCGCAGAACGCTTAATCTTTACGATGGATGCGACGGATTGGACGGATAGAGCGTTCGGGGCGGAGATTGGCGGACGGGGTCTATGACGAACGACTTGCTCAAGCACAGCATTGTGATGCTCAAACCGGATCCGTCGCGAACGGTGATCCGGCCTTTTGCCCCCGAATATCCATCCGCTTATGCCAACGGCTCGGCCGGCCGGCGGCATGTAATCGTCGAGCGCATCCTGTCGATGGATGCGCGGGCCGTCGAACGCGAACTCGCCGAGATGACCGAGTCGCTCGATGCCCGCCACCGCGATGTCGATCCGCTACTGATGCGGCGCTTCGCCGAAATTTGTCCGGACATTGACGGCGACACCCTCGATCACGACCGCAAGCGGCTGGTCGGCGCTTATTTCTCCGAGGAATTTTCGTTCGAAAGCGCTGCCCTGTTCAATCCCAGCGCGGTCGAGCATCCCGACCAGAACGGGGTCGATGAAGGCTGCACCCGCTTCGTCCTGACGCTGCGCGGGATCGGCGAGGGGCATGTGTCGTCGGTGACGTTGCGGACCGGGCTTTGGCATGCCGATGGCGAGATCGAGATCTACGATGCCAGCCAGCGCGCCGTGCCGCCCATCATCAAGCAGGAAGACGGCAGCCCGGTCGCCGAACTCGACTGCAGTCAAAGCGAGCATCTGTCGGAGACGGTGCTGTTCCCCACCCTTCCCAGCCAGCGCCAGGGGATTGAGGACATGCGCTTGTGCCGCTTCATCGAGAACGATGGCAGCGTTATGTATTACGGGACCTACACTGCCTATGACGGGCGAAACGCGCGATCAGAACTCCTAACCACCGGCGATTTCTGGCACCTAACTATGCGGCCGATGACCGGCGCGATGGCCGAAGCCAAGGGTATGGCGCTGTTCCCTCGGCGGATCGGCGGCAAGTTCGCGATGCTGGGGCGGCAGGACAGCGAGAATTTGTGGTTCCAGACCTCCGACGATCTGCTCCACTGGGATGATGGGCAGAAGGTGATCGGCCCGAAATATTCATGGGAATATGTTCAGATCGGCAATTGCGGGTCACCCATCGAGATCGACGAAGGCTGGCTGGTCATCACCCACGGCGTCGGTACGGTGCGCAATTACTGCCTCGGCGCGGCGCTGCTCGACAAGGATGATCCCTCGCAGGTGTTGGCCCGTACGCCGTTGCCGATCCTCGAACCGAGCCCGAACCAGCGCGACGGCTATGTGCCGAATGTGGTCTACAGCTGCGGATCGATGGTGCGCGGGCGAGAATTGCTGCTGCCCTTTGGCGTGGCGGATAGCTTTTGCGCCTTTGCCACCTGTTCGGTCGACGACCTGCTGGCGCGGATGGAGCGCGCCTAGCCCAAGCGCTCGGCGTGCCAGCGAACGTGATCGGCCATGAAGGTCGAGATGAAATAATAGCTGTGATCGTAGCCCGGCTGCATCCGCAGCGTCAGCGCGATATCGGCCTCGGCACAGGCTTTTGCCAGCAATTCGGGTCTCAGTTGTTCGGCGAGAAACTGATCAGCATCGCCCTGATCGACGAGGAGTTCGGGGACGCGCCGGCCATCCTCGATCAGTGCGACCGCGTCATGGCGCCGCCACGCCGCGCGGTCTGCACCCAGATAGCCCCTCAGCGCTTTCTGCCCCCACGGCACCTGTGTCGGCGCGACGATCGGGGCGAACGCACTGACCGATCGGAATTTTTCTGGATGATTTAGCCCGATGGTCAGCGCGCCATGCCCGCCCATCGAATGGCCGGTTATGCCGTGGCGCCGGGCATCGAAGTTTTCCTCGATCAGTGCGGGTAATTCCTCGGTGAGATAGCTCCACATGCGATAATGCGTAGCGAACGGCGCTTCCGTCGCATCGACATAAAACCCGGCGCCAAGCCCGAAATCGTAAGCGCCTTCGGGATCATCGGGCACACCCTCGCCGCGCGGGCTCGTGTCCGGTGCGACGAACGTGATGCCGGTTTCGACGCACGCCGCCCGAAATTCGCCCTTGTCGGTGACATTGGCGTGAGTGCAGGTCAGCCCCGACAAATACCAGAGAACCGCGCCGCTCGGCTTCGGCGGCACGAACACGGAGAATGTCATGTCCGTGCCCGTCGCGGCGGAGGCGTGGCGATAAACGCCCTGCACGCCGCCGTGCGCGCGGTTCTCCGATAAAGTTTCCACTAAACCCGTTGCAGGGCGCAGAGCTTGTTGCCGTCAGGATCGCGGAGATAGGCGAGGTACAGTTTCATCCCGCCGCCCTCACGGATACCTGGCGGATCCTCGATTGCCTTGCCGCCGGCCTTCACGCCCGCGTCGTGCCACGCGTCGGCCTGTTCCTTGGTCATGGCCAAACCGATCGTGCAGCCATTGCCGTGGGTTGCGGGGGCACCGTCAATCGGCTTGGTAACAATGAACAGGCCGCCATTGTGCGCGTAGATCAGGCGGCCTTTTTCATCCATGACGCCCGGCTTGCCGCCCATCGCCGCGAACGTCGCGTCATAGAATTTTTTGGACCTTTCGAGATCGTTCGAACCCACCATCATGTGACTATACATGTTTCTCTCCTCCTTAGATTTCGACCGGCTTGAACGCGGTGGCGGTGTCGCCGGTGTTCGGCGTGCCGCTCGGCTCGATCAGCAACAGACGCACTTCGCCGTGGCGTGCGACAGGACGGTGCTCGACACCTCTCGGTACGACGAACAATTCGCCCGGGCCGAGCGTCACCGTCCGGTCGCGTAGCTCGATGTCGAGCTGGCCGTCGAGGACGTGAAAGAAATCGTCAGTGTCCTCATGGCTATGCCAGACGAACTCGCCCACGACCTTCACGATGCGGATGTCGTTATCGTTATAGCGCGCGACGATGCGCGGCGACCAATGTTCGCTGAACGTCGCGAACTTCTCGCCGAGGTTGACCGCGCCGTGCATCAGTAGACCACCACACTGCGGATGCTCTCACCTTTGTGCATCAGGTCGAACCCCTTGTTGATCTCGTCGAGCGTCAGGACATGGGTGATCATCGGATCAATCTCGATCTTGCCGTTCATGTACCAGTCGACGATCTTCGGTACATCGGTGCGGCCCTTGGCGCCGCCGAACGCAGTGCCGCGCCAGTTGCGGCCGGTGACCAGCTGGAACGGTCTCGTGGCGATCTCCTTGCCGGCCTCGGCGACACCGATGATGATCGAGGTGCCCCAGCCGCGATGGCACGCCTCGAGTGCGGTTCGCATCACTTCGGTGTTGCCGGTGGCGTCGAAGCTATAGTCCGCACCACCGTCCGTCAGTTCGAGGACCTTCGCAACCGTCTCCTCGCGGCTGAGCCCCTTCGAATTGAGGAAGTGGGTCATGCCGAAGCGGCGCCCCCATTCCTCGCGGTCCGGGTTGATGTCGACGCCGACGATCACGCTCGCGCCCGCTAACCTGGCGCCCTGAATGACATTAAGGCCGATGCCGCCAAGGCCGAAGACGACGACATTTTCGCCGGGCGCAACCTTTGCGGTGTTGACGACCGCGCCGACGCCGGTCGTCACGCCGCAGCCGACATAACAGGCGCTGTTGAACGGCGCGTCCTCGCGGATTTTCGCAACCGCGATCTCCGGCAGCACGGTGAAGTTCGAAAAGGTCGAGCAGCCCATGTAATGATAGATCGGCTGGCCCTTGTAGCTGAACCGCGTCGTCCCGTCAGGCATCAGCCCCTTGCCCTGGGTCGCGCGGATCGCGGTGCAGAGATTGGTCTTGCCACTGAGGCATGACTTACACTGGCGGCATTCGGGGGTGTAGAGCGGGATGACGTGATCGCCGGGCTTTACGCTCGTCACGCCTGCGCCAACCTCGCGCACGATCCCCGCGCCTTCATGGCCAAGCACGCTCGGGAAAATGCCTTCGCTGTCGAACCCGTCGAGCGTGTAAGCGTCGGTGTGGCAAATCCCGGTCGCCATGATTTCGACCAGCACTTCGCCGGCCTTGGGCCCGTCAAGGTCCAGTTCGACGATCTCCAGCGTCTTCTTCGCTTCGAACGCGACGGCGGCACGGGTCTTCATGGGGAAACCGACTCTCCTTTGCAGCGTCACCGCCGTTCCGCTAACGGAACGGCAAAGGCAAGGGGCGAGCGACATGACGAAGGCAGTGCACGTCCTGAACGGGCCGAACCTCAATTTGCTCGGGCAACGCGAACCCGAAGTATACGGTCGTGACACGCTCGCCGATGTCGAGGCACTCTGCCGCACCGAGGCCGATGCTGCTGGGCTCGACCTTGTGTTCAGCCAGACCAATGCCGAACACGAAATGGTCGAGCTGATCCAGGCCGCGCGCAACGGTGCGGCGGGCATCGTCATCAACCCGGCCGCCTTTTCCTACGCCGCCTATCCCGTCCTCGACGCGCTCAAGCTGGTCGATTGTCCGGTGGTCGAGGTGCATATCTCGAACATCCACCGCCGTGACGAGGCGTGGCGCGCGAAATCGATTATAACCGCAGTATCGACCGGGATCATTTCGGGCCTCGGTGCGCATGGCTACGCCCTCGCAGTCCGGCATATCGCGCGGCTCGCCGCCGGTTAGCATTGCCAAGCGAGCGTCCGCTGGTTAGGCGCGGCGACGATCCACGCATCGCTGGCCCGATGGCGGAGTGGTTACGCAGAGGACTGCAAATCCTTGCACGCCGGTTCGATTCCGGCTCGGGCCTCCATGCTGGCAACGGGCGCGCCAGTTGATACACTTCGGATCGAGTCGGCTTTGGGGAGGCCAACATGCGCGCTCGGGGTTTTTTCCTTTTCGCATTCGCGGTTAGCGCCGCGCCTTCGGGTGCGCAGACCATGCGGCCCAGTCTCGCGGACAGTTTCCGGCTCGGCCAAGGCGGCGGCGTGCTTTGCCAAGTTCAATCGCGCGTTCGCGATGCCTCGACCGCTGGCATGTTCGATCGCACCTGGTCGATCGTCTGCCGCGACGCGGCGCGCGCCGTCGGCCAGGTCCGCGCGCTGCGCACCACCCCCGCCGATGCCGACAGCCGCCTTGCGACGATCCGCGCGAATGACGTCGATTGCGCGGGGGAGCGCGCCAGCGTCGCGGTCACCGACCTGGGCAGCGTACCGGTGCTGCAATGCCGGCTGAAAAGCGCCAATGTCGGCTATCATGTTTACACCTATCAGCGCGGCCGGATTACATATGTCGCCGAGGGGCTGGCCGGGTATGATAGTGCGCTCGAACTCGCGCTGCGTACCGTCGTCGCCGACCGTCCAGTGGCGGGCATGGTCACCGTCGCGACGACCAATATCGTCGATCCGGTCGCCTTTGCGCGTGTCCAGGCCGGAACGCTTGATCCGGATCAGGCTTTGGCCGAAGGATATCGCCGCAATAACAGCGGTAATTATGCCGAGGCAGCGGAGTTCTTCGATACGCTGCAAGCACGCGTGGCGGACAATGACGCCAACAACCGCTCGGCCGAATATCTGATCAACCGCGCGCTGCAGAAATCGAATCTGGGCGATTTCAGTGAAGCCGACGCGCTGTTTGCCGAAGCACGGAACGTAGCGCTCAACGACCGCGTGCAGTCGCGGCTGCGGCGAAATTTCGAGGCGATCCATTTGCTTAATCAGCGTCGTTATGACGAGGCGATGGCGAGGCTCGATCAACCCGTCGTGCCGCTCGGCGCCGCCAGCGAATTCAACACAAGTGCAATCGAAATCGGCGCGCAGGTAGCGGCGGAAATCAATTCGGGCGTGCCGGTGGCACAGCGGCTGGGCGCCAATGAATCGGCCCAGCTCACGCCCGATGAACGCGCG
The DNA here is from genome assembly GCA_035493275.1 of Sphingomonas sp. GTDB lineage: Bacteria > Pseudomonadota > Alphaproteobacteria > Sphingomonadales > Sphingomonadaceae > Sphingomonas_O. The sequence goes on from DATJIN010000044.1 coordinate 7,333, forward strand.
CGGATCCTCGACGCGCAGGCAATGCAGATCCGCGGTACCGCACTGCGCCTCAAGGGCGATTATCCCCGGGCGCGGGGTTTGCTGGCCGATGCCGAGCGTGAAGCCGTTTCGGTGCGCGGCGGGCGCGTCGTGTCGATCACACGGCTGCGTGCGCAGATCGCTGCCGAGGAAGGCCTGGTCGCCGAAGCCAGCGGCGATGTCGGCGCCGGAGAGGCGAAGTTGCGCGCGGCGCTGGCGCTGCTTGAAACGCGCTACCCGGAAACCGCCGCGGTCAATGGCGCCAAGGCACGGCTGGCGTCCTTTCTTGCGCGGCACGGCAAACGTGACGAGGCGCTCGCGATTTACGCGCAAGTGGTGCAAACATCGGCGACGACGCGCAGCTCGGTGATCGGGCTTGGCAACCTGCTCAATCCGTATCTCAAGATCCTTATCGAAGACATGCCGGCACGCCCGGCGCTGGCGGGCGATTTCTTCATGGCGACTCAGGCCTTGGTCCGGCCCGGTGTCGCCGATACGCAGGCGATCCTGGCGCGCGAGCTGAGCGAAGGCGCTGGTGAAGGCTCGCGGCTGTTCCGTCAGGCCCGCACGCTGGAGCGGGATATCGAACGCACCCGCGTCGAACTGGCAACGCTGGTGAATGTCCCGCAGCGCGACGCCACGACCAATCAGGCAATTGCGGCGCTTGAGCGCGATTTGCAGGGTTACACAGGCCAGCAGACGACAACACAGGCCGAACTCGCGGCATTCCCCCAATATCGCGCGCTCGACACAACGATTTTGACGCTGCCGGCGCTGCAATCGGCCCTCAAACCGGGCGAAGCCTACCTCAAGATGCTCATCGCCGGCGGCAATGCGTATATGCTCGGCGTCACCGCCACCTCGGCCCGGGCCTGGCGCGTCGGCATGAGCCCCGACCAACTCGACGCCGCCGTCGATGAAATCCGGTCCACCATCGTCACCGACGAAGGCGGTCAGCTCAACACCTATCCGTTCGATGTTGCGGCGAGCCGCCAGCTCTTCGTCGCGCTGTTCGGCCCCTATGCAAGCGAATTGCGGGACGTGAGGCACATCGTTTTCGAACCCGACGGCGCGATGCTGCGCCTGCCAATCAACCTGCTCGTCACCGACGATGTCAGCGTTGAAGCGTATAAAAAGCGCACGGCGCCGCAGGGCTCCGACGCGTTCGATTTCCGCGGCGTCAGTTGGCTCGGGCGTGCGGCGTCGGTCAGCACCGCAGTATCGGCGCGCTCATTCCGCGACGCACGCGGCGCGCCGGCTTCAACGGCAAAGAAGCAATATCTCGGCTACGGTGAGAACGCGCCACTGACCGCAAATACGACGCGCGCTGCATCGCGCGGACTGAACGGTGCCGGTGCGGTCGATTGCAATTGGCCAAGAGCCGAGTGGGACAAGCCGATCAGCGCAGATGAGTTGCGTCAGGCCTCGCTAATCGTCGGCGCGAACCAGTCGGCGGTGGTCACCGGCACGGCGTTCACCGACGAAGCGGTGATGACCCGCCCGGACCTCAGTGATTACCGCATCCTCCATTTCGCGACGCACGGACTGGTGACGGCGCCCCGCCCTGAATGCCCCGCCCGCCCCGCCCTGCTGACCAGTTTTGGTCCGGTGGGGTCGGACGGACTGCTGTCGTTCCGCGAAATCTACGACCTCAAGATCGATGCCGACCTCGTTATTCTTTCGGCGTGCGACACCGCAGGTAAAGCGACCATCGCGGCGACGCGGGAAGCGGGCGTGTCGACCGGCGGTGGCAATGCGCTCGATGGACTGGTGCGCGCGTTCATCGGCGCCGGCGGCCGCGCGGTGATCGCCAGCCACTGGCCGGCACCGGACGATTTCGACGCGACCAAGCGGCTGATCGCCGGATTGTTCACCGATCGCGGCGACAGCGTCGGCGACGCACTGCGCCAAGCTGAAATCAAGCTGATGGACGATCCGCAGACCAGCCATCCTTATTACTGGTCCGGCTTTGCGATCGTCGGCGACGGCAGCCGAACCCTTCTCACCGGACGTTGAGTTCGCCGCTCACAGAAGTTCGCCAGACGGCGAAGTCGCTCGGTTGGTTCCGGACGATCGCGACAGGGATATTGCTGATCGGCGCACTGCTATTCGCGAGGTACAGCTGGTACATTCCGCTGGCAGTGAACGCCGAGCGGGCGCTGTATGACATCCGTGCAGTCGTCACGGCCCCGCGCGTCGACCAGGATCCGCGCATTGTCCTGATTACCTACACCGACGAAACGCTGGCTGCGACGGCGAAGCGGTCGCCGCTGGATCGTGCGATCCTCGCCAAAGCACTGACCGCGATCGACCAGATGGGCGCCAAGGCTATCGGCATCGATATCCTGGTCGATCAGCCGCAGCCCGAGGACCAGCAGCTCATCGATGCAATGCGCGCGATGAAGACGCCCGTCTATCTCGCCTTCGCATCGCACATCACCAACAATGCCAATATGCAGGACTGGCAGGAGAAGTACCTTACCGGCTTCCAGCGCCGCGTGTCCGGTGGCGCGGTGCGCCCGGCAAGCGTCTACTTCCTGCCCGACCTCGACGGCACGATGCGGAAGTGGCCGACACAGCCGCGGCAGCTGCCGCCGCTGCTCCCCAATGCGGTAACAAGGGCGTCCGATGCGACGCGCGACTATAATCTGGCGATCGGATATCGTCTGGCGAAGGATGCCTCGCGGCCGGTATTTTCCAAACTGCCGATCGACGTGCTTGCGAATCCGGCCTTGGCGCCAGCGTTCAAGGAGCAAATCGCCGGGCGGTACGTGCTGATCGGCGGCGACATCATCGACACCGACCAGTTTGTGACGCCGATGACCTGGTACATCGACAAGGCCAAGGATTCGAATGGCATCTTCCTCGAAGACCGCCCGCGCAATGGCCAGACGATCGGGCTCGAAGTCCACGCGCATATGCTGGCGCAACTGCTCGACGGGCGGTGGAAACAGTCGCTCCCGGTGGTTTCGGTCTGGGCTTGCGCTTTCCTGGTGGTCATCGCGGGCGTGCTGACTGCACTGATTGCGCTGCCCGTGTGGGGCATGGCGCTGGTGATCGTCGGAGAAGCATTGTTGTTCACCTTATTGCCGGTCGGCGTCGAACGAATGAGCCTCGACACGCAAACGCTGCCGCAATTCGGGTGGGCCGTCGGTTGGGTCGTCGCGTTCCTCGCCGCTGGGTCGGCGGCGCGCGCGTTAAGTTCGGAACAGCGCAACTTCGCACAATCGGCGCTGGGCAAATATTTGCCGCGCGACATCGCCTCCGAAATCCTCAAGAATCCCGACAGCCTCAGCCTATCGGGCGAGAAACGGCCAATCTACGTTGTCTTCACCGACCTCGAAGGCTTCACCAAACTTAGCCACGCGATCGAGCCGGAAATGGTCGCGACGCTCCTCAACAAATATCTCGACATGCTGTCAGACGTCGTCCTGTCGCAGGGCGGCACGATCGACAAATTCGTCGGCGATGCGGTCGTTGCCTTTTGGGGAGCGCCGATCGCACGCGAGGACGACGGCCAGCGCGCGGTGGCGGCGGCACTCGCGATGTACGAAGCAGGTGAACGCTTCCGCAAGGAAACGCCCGAGGGTGTTCCGGCAATCGGCAAAACCCGCGTCGGCATCCATTATGGCGAGGCGATCGTCGGCAACTTCGGCGGCGAAGGACGCATACAATACACTGCGCTGGGCGACGCGATGAACACCGCCGCGCGACTGGAATCCGCCAACAAGCAGACCAAGACCAACGTCCTTGCTTCGGGCGAATTGGTCGCGCAGGCGGGCGTGCCGATCTTCCGCGCGCTGGGCCGGGTGACGCTGCGCGGGCGTTCGACCCCGCTCTCGATTTGGGAACCCGCGCCCGACATGCTGGCTGACGAGCGCGAGTCCTTTTCCCGCATCGTCGACGCGGCGGCGAAGGGCGACGCTAAAGCACGAGTAGAGCTCGAGAAGATGGTAATTAACCATCCGGATGATGCGCCGCTACGTAACTTGGTGTATCGTTTTGAGCATGAAGCCGAGGGAGGCTATTTTGTCCTTGATTAAAACCGCTTCGAAAATTGCGGCGATCGCCACGGGATTGATCGCCACGTCCGCCATCGCTGGAACGATCGTCGTTCGCGCCAGCGGCCCGTCCGCCAGCATGTACCCGCCGGGGAAGTCGATCACCACCGCATCAGTAACGCTGAAGCCCGGCGACATGCTCGTTCTTCTCGATGCCAAGGGCACGCGCACTTTGTCCGGCGCCGGCGTCCATTCGCTGGCCAGTGGCAGTGCCGCCGTCGCGCCATCGGCACTGGGGGCGCTGATCCGTTCAAGCGGTGCGCGCCAAGTCCGCACCGGCGCGGTGCGCGGCGTCGGCCAGGGCAATGTAAAGGCGCCGAACCTGTGGTACGTTGATGCCAGCCGCGGAGGGACGGTGTGTGTGGCGGATACGGGCATGACCAATGTCTGGCGTCCCAACATGACGTCCGCTGCGGCATACTCGATCTGGAGTGACGGCAAGAGCGTGCCGCTCGACTTTGCCGCCGGACAAAGCGTTCGCGCTTGGCCCGCAGAATTGCCGCTGAGGGCCGGGGCGCGTTACAAGATCGCCGCGCCGACGGGCGCGCCCGTCGAAATCGTCGTGCAGCCGGTGCCGCTCGCGGACTCCGCCGATGCGGTCGGCGCCGCGCTTATCGCCAAGGGGTGCTCGCGGCAGCTCGACCAGCTCGTCGAAGCGGGACAAGCGTCCCCGGCGAGCTGAGTATAAGCTATTGAGATGATATGGTCTAAGGTTTAAGCCGAAATCATCGGGATTCGCCCGACTCGCTACATGCGGGCGCGGCGAGGTATGTGGGCTCTGGGTCGCGCTGCCTGCATGCCGAACGAGCTTGGCGTCGAAAGGCAAGGGCTCCGGGGGGAAGCATGCGATCAAAGCGTAAAGCTGTTCTGCTATTGGCTCCGGCGTTCGCGGCGGGGCCCGCGCTTGCACAAACGGCGCCGCCGTTGCCGACGCGCGAAGAAGTCCAGCGCCTCCCCGTTGCACCCACTGCGCCGCCGACCGGGCGGGTCAGCGTCGCAGGCGATGTCGAGCGGGCACCCTGTCCCCTGGCCGACCCGGTCTACGCCAATGTCCGCGTGACGATCAGCCAGGTCGAATTCAATGGACTTGGCCCCGTCGACCCGGCCATCGTCCGTCCGGCTTATACCGATGCGATAGGCAAGACATTGGCCATCGCCGAAGTCTGCGAAATCCGCGACCGCGCCGCTACGCTGTTGCGCCGTACAGGTTATCTCGCCGCGGTGCAGGTGCCGGCACAACGGATCGAAAACGGGGTCATCCGCTTCGATGTGCTGCTGGCCAAACTCGTGGGCATCCAGGTGCGCGGCGATGCCGGCGCGTCCGAAGCGATCATCCAGCGCTACCTCTCCGCAATCCAGCGTCAGCCGGTCTTCAACATCTTCGAGGCTGAGCGCTATTTGCTGCTGGCGCGCGACCTGCCCGGCTTCGACGTGCGCCTCGCGCTCCGTCCGGCAGGCACCGTACCCGGTGAAGTAATCGGCGAAGCACGGGTCGTGTACGAGCCCGTCCAGCTCGACCTCAATGTCCAAAATTATGGCAGCCATCCAGTCGGCCGCTGGGGCGGCACCCTTCAGCTGCGCCTGAACGGGCTGCTCGGCATCGGCGACCGCACGACGCTGGGGGTATTCAGCACGGCGCAAACGCGCGAGCAACAGGTGCTGCAAGCGGGCGAGGAAATCCGCGTCGGCGCAAACGGCCTGGCGTTCAGTATCGACGGCAATTACGCCTGGACGCACCCTTCGCTCGGCCCGACGATCGACCTGCGCAGCCGGACCTTCAGCGCCACGGCGAAGCTGCGCTACCCGCTGGTGCGGCGTCAGAGCCGTGACTTGTACCTGTCGGGCGGGCTCGATTTCATCAACCAATCCAGCCGTCTGGGCGCCGCCCCCCTGACGCGCGACCGGCTGCGCGTGGCGTTCGCGCGGCTCGATTTCGACGCGATCGATCCGGACAGCGTTGGCAGCAATGTCGGCTACAGCTTTGCCGAACCGCGCTGGCGTATCGTCACCGGCGTTGAGCTGCGGCAGGGTCTCGATATTTTCGGCACGTCGAACGGCTGTGGCGTGGCGCCGTTTTCCGCCTGCACCGGCGTGGGCGTTGCGCCGCCAAGCCGGATCGAGGGCGACCCGACAGCATTTGTCAGCCGCTTCTACGCCGTCGCCGAGTTCCGCCCGGTGCCGAAAATCACCTTCAGCCTGCAGCCGCGCGCGCAATACGCGCCGCATGCGCTGCTCAGCTATGAAGAATATTCGGCCGGAAACTACACGGTTGGCCGCGGCTATGATCCGGGCACGATCATCGGTGATAGTGGCGTCGGGCTGCGCAGCGAGATCGCTTACGGTACGCTAGTACCCCGGACAGCGCGCTCACTGGCATGGCAAGCCTATGGCTTTTTCGATGCCGCGTGGATCTGGAACAAGGATGTCGCGTCAAACGGGATCGATCCCGAAAAGCTGCAATCGGCCGGCGGCGGTTTGCGCTTCGTCTATGGCGATCGCTTGCAGATCGACGGCACGGTTGCGGTGCCGCTGCGCCGCGCCGGCATCCAGACCACGCGCGGCGACACCCGCTTCCTCCTGACTATGACAACAAGGCTCCTGCCATGGCGATGACCTTCACCCGCAAGCGCGCGCGGCTTCTTTGCGGCTGCGCGATGGTCATCGCGATCGGCGGTCAGGCGCATGGGCAGGCATATAACGACCGCGCGTTGCAGGGCAGTTCCACCGTCGCCGCAGGGGCCGCGACGTTCAGCCGTTCGGCAAATGCCGATACGGTCACGATCAATGCCGCGCAGACGATCATAAACTGGAATCCGGAAACCGGCGGCGCGCTGCCCGCGGGCACCATCGATTTCCTGCCGAGCGGCAAGACGGCGACCTTTGTCAACGGCGCTTCGGTGCAGAACTACACGGTTCTCAACCGCATCCTGCCAAGTGATACGACGCGGTCGATTTCGATCAACGGCACCGTCAATTCGGTCATCATCCCGACCTCCGGACAACCCGGACAGGGCGGATCGGTATGGTTCTACAGCCCCGGCGGGATCATCGCCGGGCCGACCGCGGTGTTCAACGTGGGCAATTTGGTCCTGACCGCTGACGATATCGATTCAACCGGGGGCTTGTTCGGCCCCAACGGGGAAATCCGTTTCCGGGGAACGGCCGGCGGGACCTCGAAGGTCGACATCCAGGCCGGCGCAAAAATCAACCTGATCAATTCGGGCAGTTATCTCGCCGTCGTCGCCCCGCGCGTGTCGCAGAGCGGCGACGTCAAGATCAACGGGTCGGCGGGATACATCGCCGGAGAAAGCGTCGATGTTCGGATCAATTCGGGCTTGTTCGACATCGCGTTCCAGGCGGACGGTGGGACTTCCGCGACGGGGACCGTACTGGACCATGGCGGCAAGACGAGCAGCGATGCCGGCAACTTCTCGAACAACGGTGTTTTCTTCGCCGCCGTACCGAAGAACCAGGCGATCTCGATGCTGCTTGGCGGCACGGTCGGCTACACCCCAGCGGCGACCGCCACCGTGGACAACGGCGTCATCGTTCTGTCCGCCGGCAACGGTATTATCAACGGGCAACCGCAACTGAACTATGGCGATCCGCAGCGCGCCAGCATCCTGGTCGGCGCCGGTAATTACACCAGCTCGGTTCGGGCCGCGGCGACCGATGCGATCACAATCACGCCCGGAACAGGTGCATCGGCAAATTTCTCGGGTAGCGTCTTCGCCCAGGCAGCAAGCCTGTCTGCAGAGGCCGACAATGCGTCGATCGCAATCGGCCGCGACCTCACCCTGCTGGCCACCCGCCCGACGCAAGGCGGCACAGCGCGGTTGACCGCCAAGAACGGCGGTTCGATCGACGTCAGTTCCTCGATCTCGCTAAACGCCGACGCCTTCAGCCAAACCCAGCCTTCGATCGGCGAGGACGAGCGCGGCGGCACTGTTGCGATCGATATCGACAATGGCCGGGTGGCGGCATTCGGCGCTCTGACTGTCAGTGCGGTCGGCGATGGTGGCCGGGGCGACGATCGAGGCGGCGCGGGCTTCGGCGGCCTCGCGACGATCAGCATCAAGAACACGAACGCCAATAGCGGGCTGAGCGCGGCGAACATCTCCGTGGACGCGAGCGGGCGCGGCGGTGAAATCGGATATGGCGAAGACCCAATCGGGGGCAGCGGCACCGGCGGCGAGATCCGCTTCACCGGCACCTCGGGCACGCTGCAGACGAGCAACGTGACCTTTAACGCCGACGGATCCGGCGCGGATGGACGTTATGCCGGCGATGGGGGCAACGCCACCGGCGGTACCATCACGATCGGCTTCGATAATACCAACGCAAACCTCAACCAGTTGTTCGCCAGTGCGGACGGGTCAGCGGGATCGAGCTTCGATGCGTCGTCCGGCGGAGGCGTTGGCGGCGCTGCGCGCGGGGGCACCATTAGCTTCAGCGCAAGCAATTCGGCCCTTACGGTCAGCAGTTTCACTGGCCTGAGCGTCAATGCCTTTGGCGGCTTCGCCGACGGTGGCGATGGCGGGTCGGCGACCGGCGGCAGCCTCCACCTGAACGTCGTGAACAACGCAACGCTCTCATCGAACGTCAGTCTGAGTGCGCAAGCCGACGGCGGCGACTCCGGGCTCAATTTTGATCAAGACGATGACGACGTTTCGGATTCCTTCGGCACTGCGGGCAACGCGACCGGCGGCGACACGTCGCTGTTCATCGGCAATGCGACGGTCATCGTGCCGAGTTCCATCACGATGACGTCGCGTGCCCGCGGCGGCAGAGGTCCGATTGGCGGCAATGCGCTGGGTGGCACGGCCTATATCGATTTCCGTAGCGGAACGATCACGTCGAACGTGAACAGTCTCTTTGAGGTCGATGCCTCTGCCCAGTCGGGTTCGACGGGCCTTTTCAGCCGCAGCCCGCGCGTCGATACAGCGCGGACTGGCAACGCGACCGGCGGCGATATCACGTTGCTGCTGGGTACGGCCGAAACCAGCGCGACAATGAGTAGTGGCGGCGTTTCGCTCGACGCCAGCGCCTATACCGATGACGAAGCGACAGGCGACGTTGGCGATCAGGGCGATATCCGCGGCGGTAGCATTACGACCATCGTTACCAACAGCACGTTTTCGGCGACCAACAGCATCACATTCGATGCGACTGCCTTGGGCGGCGTCGCCACGTCAAATTACGATAACGGCCAAGTGGCGACCAGCGGCGCGGCCTATGGCGGTACCATCATGCTGCAATCGACCGACAGCTTCATCTCGGCGAGCTCGCTCGACGTGCTGGCAAGCGCCGAGGGCGGCGCGGGTCTGAAAAGCGGCAATGACGACGGTCCGGTGCGGGAAGCATCGCGCGGCGGATTGGCGCAAGGCGGGGACGCCTTGGTCATGGCCGATGGCGGTCAGCTATTCGCGCCGATCTATATCGATGCGTCGGCACGCGCCGGTGACGGTGGCTTTGGCGAAGGCGCCAATGGCGCCGCGGGCGGCGCCGCGACCGGTGGCTCGGCCACGGGCACCTTCAACAACATCCGATTGGGTGGACCGATAACGCTTTACAGCCGCGCGACGGGCGGCTCGGGCGGGGACTCGCAGTTCTGCGATTTCTGTGAGGTTACCGGCCCATTTGGCGCGGGTGACGGCGGTGCCGCGTTGGCGGGAGATTCCGGGCTAGACATCGCGCTGGATAGCTCCTCGCTAGGTGCCATCATGATTTCGTCGTCGGCGACCGGTGGCGTCGGCGGAACCGTCGATCAGGAATATCTCGGTAATGCGCCCGGCGCGGCGCGTGCCGGCAACGGTGGCAATGCGACCGCCGGGCAAACGCTGGTCAATCTGACGCTGACGGCAGGCGAAAACAGTTTTGGCAATATCGACCTCACGTCGGAAGCATTCGGCGGCAACGGCGGGTCCGGCCAGTTCGGGGGCACCGGCGGCGCTGCGCGTGCCGGTGCGATCGATTTCGAGCTTCTCGGTGGCTTCGCCAATCCCAACAGCTTGGAATTTTCGGCGCGCGCTGTTGGCGGCAATGGCGGCGGCAGCGCGTTCGGCGCGGGCGCGGCTGGCGGCAATGCCCAGGCAGGTGCGATCACCGTCGGCGCAACCGGCGGCGACACGACGCTGTACCTCCCGGACGAAACGAACGTCGATTTTGACGCCAGCGCGCAAGGCGGCTCTGGCGCAGAAAGCGACACTGCGGGAGGTAATGGCGGCCGCGGCGGCAACGCTATTGGCGGCAGCGTTGCGTTCGCGATCGACGGTGCCCTGCTGGACGCCAGCAACGCTTTTCCGGACATCAATCTGCGAACCGAAGGCGGCAGCGGGGCCGAGGGTGCTTTTGGCGGCAATGCAGGCGGTATGGGCGGCAATGGCGGCGTCGGCGGCGACGCGACCGGAGGGCGCGCGAGCCTTACCGCCAGCAATGGTGCAACGATTACGTTATCCGATTTTGGCCTCAATCTGGACACCACTGGCGGCTTCGGCGGTGACGGTGGTCGAGGGGGTCAAGGTATCGCAGGCACCACCGGGGCGACCGGCGCTGACGGCCAAAAGGGCGGGACCGGCGGCACGGGCGGAACCGGGGGGACCGGCGGCAATGGCGCGCTTGGCGGCAACGTCGTGGGGGGTCAGTTCGCGGCGACAGGCACCAACGGCGCGACGATCAGCTTCGGCGTCCTCGATATCGATCTGGTTTCGATCGCGGGGGGTCCTGGACGCGGCGGCGATGGCGGCCAAGGCGGCACGGGTGGGCAAGGCGGTCGCGGCGGTCGCGGCGTCACCCTCGGCAACGGCACTTATCTGACGCCCGGCGCCGGCGGCGATGGTGGCCGCGGAGGCGAAGCGGGTTCGGCGGGTAACGGCGCCGTGGATGCCGCAGGCACTGGCGGTAGCGCGGTCATGGGCGGCAGCTTCTCGCTGACGGCCGATAGTGGCACGATCACCACGGACTCGTTGTTCGTTCGCGCCGATGCTCTCGGCTGGGTCGCGGCACCTCCAGGTGACGTAGGTTCCGGCGGTGAAGGCGGCTATGGCGGCCAAGGCGGGTTCGGTGAGCGGGAAGACGAGGGTCCGTCGGGCGCGAAGGGCGGATCGGGCGGCTTCGGCACGTGCGGCGATTTCACGACTGTCTGCCGTTATGGCCGCGACGGTTCCGTGCAAGGTGGTACGATCAGCCTGACCTCGACTGACGGGTTCGGAGACGGCGGTATGCTCCAGACAGGGTATACCAGCCTCAATGCGGCCGCCGGCCTGACCGACATCGATAACGGTGACTCCTACGTCGAAACCGGGCTTCAGGGTCAGATCAACATCACGGCAAGCGGTGGGTCGACCGTCCTCACCTTTGGCGACCTGAACGCTTACGCCGGCGGCCTCAGCGAATTCCAATTTGGTTATGGCGGTGGCATCACTGTTTCCGCAACGGACACCAAGCTCGAATTCAACAATTCGTCCCTCACCGCCGCCGGCAGCATCGATATCGCCCTGACTAACGATGCGACGATTTTGAGCGGCGAAACCTTCCGGGCCGGTGCCTATGACCTGACATTCTCGCATGCCGGCCGGGGCAACGGCAGCGCCAGCGTCACCGCAGATGAAATCAGTGTCGGTGCGCGCAATGCGCTGAACACCGACACCAGCCTGATGTCGGCGTTCAGCCGGATCGACGCTCGCGCTGGTTCTTCGCTGACGCTGGGAAGCGCCCGCGTTGCCGGCGAAAATCTCTATGCCGATGCGGAAGGCCCGCACGGCGCCGAAATCCGCGCGACTGCGGGCTATGACCCGTTCGTCGAGGCCCGCAGCTACATCGGCGACATCAATGTCACTGGTGACCTGGAAGCTTCCGGCAGCATCTACCTGACCGCCAACAACGATGTCAGCGTCGCGCCCTTAGCGCGCGTGTCGGCCGATAATCGCGTCGCGATGAGCGCAGGCGGCGACGTCACCGTCGACGCCGGCGCGTCGGTCTTCGCCGCACAAAATCCGCTGGCCGAAAACGGCTATGGCCCGTTTGATCCGTTCAACCAGAACGGCATGCTGACCATCATCGCTGGCGATGGCGTGCGCGATTTTGCTGCGCCCGACGATATCGGCGCAATACGCTTGCGCGGACTACTCGACGCAGGCGACGGTTCGATCAGCCTGAGCGGTGCTGCGATCGACGGCACCGGTTCTTCGACCTCCGCAAAATATGTTCGCGCGGACATTTTCGGCGGCACCAGCGCCGGCCGCAACGACGGCGCCAACGGCAACCCGCTGACCGCGGGATGTACCGAAAGTCTGATCTGCCTCGGCGCGGTGATGTCGACCGACACGCTCGAAATCGGTGGCCTGGGTGCGCCGCTGAAGGCATCGATTACCGGCCCGACGCTGGTTCGCCGACTGCTGGTCAACGCGGTTGACGACATCACGTTCGGCGACGGCAGCAACGCGGTCACGGTTCAGGGCACGGATTATTTCCACGCCACGGCGACCGGCGGCAACATCATCCTCAATGGTCCCGCCAGCCTGTTCGGCGGCGGCGATTTCGTGTTGCTCGCGGGCGGCTCGGTAATCGGGTCGGTCGGCAGCGTAAACTCGAGCGGAGATTTGCTTGTCACCGCACCCGGCGGGATCACGCTCGGCGGCCTCAACGCCGCCGGCACGGCAACGCTGAACGCACCGTCAGGCACGATCGATATATCGAGCGTTCGTGGTGGCACAGTGAACGCCAGCGGCCGCGCCATCACTTTGAGCGGCCCGGGCACCTTCACATCCGCCAGCCTCGTCGCGACGGGCACGTCGATCGATCTGGACTTCGGCGGCAACGTCAACCTCGGCACGGTCAACGCACTCGGCGCCGTCGGCATCCGGAGCGATAGCGGGAATGTCACCGTCGCCAGCATCGGCGCCGCGCAATCGCGTCCCAGCAACGTCGATGTCCAGGCGCTGGGCAATGTTGCGGTCGGTGATGCCGCCGCAGTTTCGTCGCTCAACCTGACCGCGGGATCGCTGCTCACGATCAACGGCACCCTGCTGGCCGACCTCATTCGCCTCCGCTCGCGTGACATTGCTATCAGCGGCACTGCTCGCCTCGGCAATGTCGGATCGACCAGTCAACTGACGTTCACCAGCACCGCAAGCTCCGCCACGGTCGGCGGCAGCGCAACAGGCAGTGGCTATCGCCTGAGTGAAGCCGAGCTGCAGCGCGCCTCGGCCACCAGCATCAGCGTCGTTACGCAGCCCGAAGGACAGTTCGATGATGCGATCGATCCCAATGCGACGCCGGCCCTGACGCTCGACACGCTGAACGTCAGTGCGGCGCAGCAGGGTCAGGGCTTTGCCAATCTCGGCGTCGCAGGAACGCTCGGCTTTCGGACGCAGGGAACGATGCGCGTCGTCGGGCCGGTTCGTGTCACCGGCGCAGGTGCCGACACGCGTCTGGAACTGCGCGCGGGTCCGGCAATCCAGGTCCGCCCAGGCGGCTCTGCGGGACTGGTCAACGGCAACGATCTGGCTGGCACGCTGGTCCTGGCCGCCGCTGACATCATCGCTAGCGACGCGACCACGCTTGGCAGCCTTGCCACCGCAGATGATCCGACGAAGGCGACGGCGCTTCTGGACATCAATCCCGGCGCGACGGACGACACCGGCTTTTTCGCGGCCAATACGATCGAAGCCAACGTCGCCAACGGTCTGTATGTCCAAAACAGCGGTGCCAGTCAGGCCGCTGGAGCGAAGACCTACGATCAGCGGCGTGGCCTCACCGTCGGCAGCGGCGGTTTGTCGATTAACGGTACGGACGAACGCCTCATTACCGTCGTCGTCAACGGCCGGCAGGTTTCTCCGAGTGCAGCGGGCGGGTTCATTACTGGCCTGGATTTCGTGCCGCTCGTCGATGTGAACACAGGCGGTGTCGTGACCGGTTCGACGATCAACGGCTGCATCATCGGCAACTCCTGCAATGGCAGCGCGCCTCCCCTCGATCTCGGCATTGATCCGGGCATCATTGCGCGTGATACGATCGACGACTTGGTCGAAAAGGCGCTCGATGCCGCTACGAATTCGGCCAACACGCCCAATGTGCTGATCGAACTGCCCGCATTCAGCGCGATCGTCGGTCAGCCGCTGATCGAGGATCCCGTGACGGGCTCGGGCAATGACGATCTGTTGGCCGACAAGGACGGTGCGCCGTGCGATCCGGCCACGGAGACTTGCACGAAGCCATAGGACTGGCGATGGGGCGGCGATGCCTCCTATTCGCCTGT
>DATJIN010000045.1:0-24410 GCA_035493275.1 Sphingomonas sp.
CGTCCACCGCCCTGGCGGTTCTGGCCGCCGCGTCCGCGCCGCCGGCCGGACTGCTGTCGCACATTCATCAAGGTGTTGAGCATCCTTCGCTCGAGGCTCCGGCAAAGCCAGCCAGCCTCCAATTTTCCAGCCCCCGCCCGCCCGGCCATCCTGCCGGTTATCCCCTTGAGCACCAGCCCGTGCCGGTCTCCTGCGGGTTATTTGGGGGTAAGGCCGCGCCGCCTTGGCGGAGCGCCTTGATCCCTATGTAGCGACTTGGGTCAGCCGAACCAAGGGATATTTTAGGAAAGCGTCAAACAACGCACATGCCCGCCCAGATCGCGGCGAGAGCCGATGGCAAAACCACTTTGCGCAAACAGCGCGGCGACATCGTCGAACTGCCCCGCACCCAGCTCGATGCAAGCGATCCCGCCCGGCGCGATCAGCGGCGGGATCATCGCCGCCAGAACACCATAACATTCCAGCCCGTCCGCGCCCGCGAACAGCGCCGCGTGCGGCTCCCACTCGCGCACCCCCGGGCCCAGCGCGCCGCCCCCGCCCGTTTCGACATAAGGCGGGTTGCACAGCACGAGGTCGAATTGCTCGGCGATCCCCTCGGCCCAATTGCCCAGCCGGAACGCCGCGCGCTCGTCCGCAATCCGCGCTCCGTTGCGCGCCGCCACCGCCAGCGCCGCAGCACTGGCATCCACGCCCAGCCCCGTCGCCTCCGGCCATTGGTCCAGCGCCGCCAGCAGCAGCGCCCCCGACCCCGTCCCCAGATCGAGCACCCGCTGCGGCGCCCTCTTGCCGAAATGCGCCACCGCCGCCTCGATCAGCGTCTCGCTGTCCGGACGCGGGATCAGCACCGCGGGCGTGACGTCGAGGTCGATCGTCCAGAACCCGCGCGTGCCGGTAATATAGGCCACCGGCTCACCCTTGAGCCGCCGCGCCACCAACTCGGCAAACCCCGGCGCCTCGCTCACCTTCAGGTCGAGGCGCTCCACGCCCGCCGCATGCGCCAGCAGAACTTCCGCATCCAGTCGCGCCGTTTCGCTCACGCCTTCCAGCGCGGCGACGGCCTCATTCAGCGTCAATGTTCGCCAGCCGCGCCGCCTCGTCCTCGCTGATCAACGCCGAGGTCAGTTCCCCCAGCTCACCCTCGAGAATCTCGGGCAGGCGGTGCAGCGTCAGGTTGATGCGGTGATCGGTCACGCGCCCCTGCGGGAAATTATAGGTGCGGATGCGCTCGGACCGGTCGCCCGATCCGACCATCGCCTTGCGGTTGCCCGACCGTTCGCTCGCCAGCCGCTCGCGCTCCTGCTCGTACAGCCGCGTGCGCAGCACCTTCAGCGCCTTGGCCTTATTCTTGTGCTGCGATTTTTCGTCCTGCTGGATCACCACCAGCCCCGTCGGCAAGTGCGTGATCCGCACAGCACTGTCGGTCGTATTGACCGACTGCCCGCCCGGCCCGGAGGAACGATAGACGTCGATGCGCAGATCGGCGTCGTTGATCTGGACGTCGACCTCCTCCGCCTCGGGCAGCACCGCCACCGTCGCCGCAGAGGTATGGATGCGCCCGCCGCTCTCGGTCGCCGGCACGCGCTGAAAACGGTGCACGCCGCTCTCGAACTTCAGCTTGGCGAACACGCCCTGGCCGGTCACGCTCGCGACCACTTC
This sequence comes from Sphingomonas sp., assembly GCA_035493275.1. Classification (GTDB taxonomy): domain Bacteria; phylum Pseudomonadota; class Alphaproteobacteria; order Sphingomonadales; family Sphingomonadaceae; genus Sphingomonas_O. Next base: position 1,657 of record DATJIN010000045.1, read on the forward strand.
CTTGTAGCCGCCGACTTCGGATTGCGACGCGGAGATCACCTCGACGCGCCAGCCCTGCAGCTCGGCAAAGCGCTGGTACATGCGGAACAGGTCGCCCGCGAACAACGCCGCCTCGTCACCCCCAGTGCCCGCGCGGACTTCGAGCATCGCCGAGCGATCGTCCGCCGCATCGCGCGGCAGCAGTTTTAGCGCCAGCGCGCGTTCGGCGGCGGGCAGGCTCTCATTGATCGACGCCAGTTCCTCCGCGGCGAGCTCGCGCATCTCGATGTCCATCTCGCCGGACATTTCACTCAGCGAGACACGCTCCGCGCGCAGCCGCCGCACCTCCGCCGCCGCATCGGCAACCGGCCCCAGCTCGGCATATTCCTTGGACAAGGCGATGAACTTGTCGGTCGGCAGATCGCCAGCCGAAAGCTGCGACTGCATCTCCTCCCGCCGCCCCTCGATCGCGGCGATCCGTTCGTCGGAAATCGTGGGGGTCATTCGAAATTCGCCACCAGGGCTTTCAAGCGCTCGGCAAGCGGCGTGCCATCGTCGGCCCGCACTCGCATCATCGCCCGATCATTGTGCTTATCGATCGCGACTATACTCTCCACAGGCATTTTCGTGGCCCGATCAAATCGCTTACGAGGCGAACCTGTAGCGACGAATTCTACCGACAGATCATTCTCTCGGAGGATCTTTGCAAAGCGATGTGCCGGTTCTAGCGCGATGTCATTCTCGACTACAACGGCCACATTTATCGTGCTCGCGCGGCTATCCACCAACATTCCCAACCGCTCAATCCCCGCGGCCCAACCAACCGCCGGCGTATGCGGCCCGCCCAGCGTCTCCATCAGCCCGTCATAGCGTCCGCCACCCAAGAGCGTGCTCTGGCTGCCCATCTTCTCCGCCGCCGCGCTGCCCGCATCGGGGACGAACTCGAACGCGGTGTGCCGGTAATAATCGAGCCCGCGCACCAAAGTCGGCGCCTCCTCGAACTTGACCCCCGCCGCGCGCAGTCCGTCCTGCACCTTGGCATAGAAATCTGCCGCCTCGCCGGATAGCACCATCGTCGGCGCGCCCGCCACCGCCGCCGCGTCACGCGGGTCCTTGCTGTCCAGAATACGCAGCGGGTTGGTCTCCAGCCGCCGCTGGCTGTCCTCGCTCATTCCCTCGCGGAACGGCGCGAAATGCTCGACCAAGGCCGCGCGCCACGCCTCGCGGCTGTCGCCATCGCCCAGCGTGTTGAGCTTGAGCGTCACGCCCTCGATCTTGAGTTCGCGCAGCAACTGGTCTGCAAAGCACAGCAGCTCGACATCCGCCGCCGGTTCGGCCGCGCCGATCACTTCGGCGTCGAGCTGGTGAAACTGCCGGAATCGCCCCTTTTGCGGCCGCTCGTAGCGAAACAGCGGGCCGTGCGTCGCGACCTTCATCGGCGCGAATTGCCGCCAGCCTTCGGTGAGATAGGCGCGCGCGATCCCCGCAGTGAATTCGGGCCGCAGCGTCAGCGAATCCCCGCCGCGGTCCTCGAATGTGTACATTTCCTTCGAAACAACATCCGTCGTTTCCCCGAGCGTCCGGCTGAAGACCGCCGTCGCCTCGAACACCGGCAGCTCGACCCGGCCGAAGCCGTAAAGCCGCCGCACGCGCTCGAACGTGTCGACGACATGCTGAAAGCGTTCGGCCTCTTCGCCGCGCATCGACTGCGTGCCGCGGATCGGGCGGGGTGTTTCAATGCGAGCCATAGGCGCGCGCCGCTAGCAAGCAGGCCGCGCAAACGCTAGCGCCCCGTAACATCGAGGAGGCTTGGGATGGCATTGAATCTGGGCAAGACGATCGCTCCGGCACGTTTCATTGCCTTTGTCGTCACAACTGTTGCTGCCACGCTCGTCGCGCATGGCCATTTCGCTTGGTCGAAGGCCGCGATGATCGGGTTCGATGTCGGCGCCGGACTGTTCCTTATCCTCATCGGCCCGATGCTGTTCCGCAACGAGACGGCCGACGCGATGCGCCAGCATGCCAGGGACAATGACGCCAACCGCGCGGTCCTGCTCGGCATTTCGACCGTTGTGATGCTGGTCGTGATGATCACCGTCACGCTCGAACTCGGCGGGAAGGGCAAGCCCGACACGATCCTGATCGTCGCCACCCTGGCTCTGGCGTGGTTGTTCGCCAACACGATTTACGCGCTGCACTACGCGCACGTTTATTACCTTGAGGGAAGCAAGGGCGGGCTCGATTTTCCGGGCGAGGACGATCCCGACTATGCCGACTTCGTCTATTTCGCCTTCACGCTGGGCATGACGTTCCAGACGTCGGACACCGCGATCAAGACCCGCCGCTTGCGCCGCATCGTCACGATCCACAGCTTCGCGGCGTTCGTCTTCAACATCGGCGTGCTGGCCTTCACGATCAACGTCTTGGGCGGCTAGCGGGAGCGAGGCGCGCAGCGATGGGATTGACGCCCGCCACGGCATTGCGGCGAACCGATTTCCCGAATAACTCGAATGTGATGAAAGCCTATAAGATCGCCGCGCTGGTCGCCGCGGCTCCGCTCGCCCTTGCAGCCAATTCGGCGCCGCAACCGCTCCCGCTGCCCGCGCCGATCCCGATGTCGCGCGACATTCCCTATCCGGGGACGATGACGATCCGCGTCGATGCGACCGACATCGAACGCGGCATCCTCGACGTGAAGCAGACGATTCCCGTCGAAGGCGGGCCGGCGATTTTCCTCTTCCCGCAATGGATGCCCGGCGGCCACAGTCCGCGCGGCAGCCTCAAGGATATTGCCGGCATCGAATTCCGCAGCGGCGGCAAGCGCCTCACCTGGCAGCGCGATCCGGTCGACGTCTTCGCCTTCCATGTCGACGTGCCCGCGGGCGCGAAGGCGGTCGACGTGTCGCTCAAGGTGCTGACGCCCACCGCGAGCGACCAGGGCCGCATCGTCATGACGCGCGAGATGCTGAACCTCGAGCCGGAATCGATGTCCCTCTATCCCGCGGGCTATTTCACGCGGCAGATCCCGGTCACTTACACCGTCACCTATCCCAAGGGCTGGCAGGCTGCGACGGCGCTGCGGCCCAGCGCGACCGATGGCAGCACCGTGACCTATGGCACGGTCAGCTACGAAACGCTGGTCGACAGCCCCATCTTCGCCGGCAAATATTTCCGCAAGGACGACCTCGGCTACGGCGTCACTCTGAACACCGTCGCGGACGATCCCAAGGAACTGGTCGTCTCCCCCGAAATCCTCCAGAAGCACCGCAACCTGGCGACCCAGGCCGTGAAATTGTTCGGCGCGCGGCATTTCGACCATTACGACTTCCTCCATGCGATCACCGATCGCATGGGCGGCATCGGGCTCGAACATCACCGCAGCTCGGAAAACCAGAACGACCCCGGCTATTTCACCGATTGGGCCGGTTCGCTCCCCGATCACAACCTCTTGCCCCACGAATTCACGCACAGCTGGAACGGCAAGTTCCGCCGCCCCGCGGACTTGTGGACGCCGGATTACCGCTACCCGATGCGCGGCAGCCTGCTGTGGGTCTATGAAGGGCAGACGCAATTCTGGGGCTATGTCCTCGAGGCGCGCTCGGGCCTCAGCAGCAAGCAGGAGGTGCTGGATAAACTCGCCGGCGTCGCCGCCAGCCTCGAAACCCGCGCCGGCCGTGACTGGCGCCCGCTGGTCGACACGACCAACGATCCGATCATCGCCCAGCGCCGGCCCAAGGGCTGGACCAGCTTCAGCCGCGCCGAAGACTATTACAACGAAGGCATGATGATCTGGATCGAAGCCGATGCGATCATCCGCGAAGGCACCAAGGGCGCGCGCGGGATGGACGATTTCGCCAAGGCGTTCTTCGGGATCAACGATGGGGACTGGGGTGAGGTTGTCTACACGCGGGACGACGTCATCGAAACCCTCAACAACGTCTATCCCTATGATTGGAAAGCATTTTTCGCCAAAAAGGTGGATTCGGTGCCGGGTGGAACAGTCCTCACTGGCATCACCAAATCGGGCTACACCCTGAAATATGGCGAAACCCCGACGACCGCGGCATCGGTCTCCGCCAAATCGTCCAAGACTGTCGATTTCACCTATTCGCTCGGTCTCGCCACCAACAAGGATGCGAAGATTACCAGCGTCGCCTGGGGCGGCCCCGCGTTCGACGCCGGCCTGACGCTCGACCAGACGATCGTCGCGATCGATGGCCGTGTGTGGAGCGAAGACGCCGCCAAGGCCGCGATCACCGCTGCCAAGGGGCGCGCGGCGCCGGTCGTGCTGACGGTCAAGCGCGGCGATACGGTCCGCGATGTGCCCGTCAAATGGAATGGCGGCCTGCGCTATCCGCGCTTCGTCAAAACCGGTAAGGGCGATGGGCCGCTCGATCGCTTGCTCGCGCCGCGCCCCTGATCACGACCCAAGGACTCCAATGCGTATCGATCTCGTCCCCGTCGGGGATTCGCCGCCCGACCGCGTCAATGTGATCATCGAAGTGCCCGTCGGCGGCGAGCCGGTGAAGTACGAATTCGACAAGGCGTCGGGCGCCTTGTTCGTCGACCGCATCCTCCACACGCCGATGCGTTATCCGGCGAATTACGGCTTCATCCCACATACGCTGGGCGAGGACGGCGACCCGCTCGACGCGCTGGTCGTCGCGCGCTCGCCAATCATTGCGGGTGCGGTCATCCGTGTCCGGCCGGTCGGCGTGCTTCTGATGGAGGATGACAAGGGCGGCGATGAAAAACTCGTCACCGTGCCGGTCAACGAGACCTTCCCGTATTACGAAAAGGTCGAAGGCACCGACGACCTGCCGCCGATCGTGACGCAGCAGATCGAGCATTTCTTCAAACACTATAAGGACCTCGAACCCGGCAAATGGGTCGAGATCAAAGGCTGGGGCGACGCCGCCAAGGCCAAGCAGCTGATCCTCGAAGCGGTGGAGCGCGCGAAGACAGCGAAGTAGGGACGAGCGGGAGGGGGACATGGAAGAACGCATCCTGTGGCGCTGGGCCGCTGCGCTCGGCGTGATCGCCTTGCTCATCAGCCGCGGGTTCGACCTGTTCCACGGGCTCGCCGCCTGCGTGCCGCCCAAAAACGCGATCCTGTTCTTCGAATACGCCCGCGTCCCTGCCGACGCCGCGCGGATCATCGCCGACCAGACGTGCAGCGCCGCGCAGATGTCGGCGCTGTGGTATGACGGCCTCGCTTTCATCCCCGCTTATGGCGCGTTCCTGATCCTCACCGCGCTGGCCGCGGGCGGCCAGCTCAAATGGCCGGCAGTTGCAGCGGTCATGATCGCCTGTGTGGCGGACGAGGTCGAAGGCCTGACGCTCGCCAGCATCCTCAACCATTTGCCGGGCGAAGCGTCGCACTACGCCATCCTGGTCCCCGCGGTGCGCATCAAGTTCGCACTGCTCGGCCTTGCCAGCCTGCTCATCGGCGGCACGCTGATCCGCCGCCGCACCTGGCTGATGATCCCGGGCGCGATCGTCATCGCTGCATCGGCCCTCGCTTTGGTCAGCGTCCTTGATGACCGGCGCGCGATGACGCTGATGATGCTCGGCTTCGCAGTGGCGTGGGTCGTGCTCGTTTTGACCAACCTGATTATGGCCTTCCGGAAAGACGCTCGCTAAGCGCGGGCATGGATTCGATACTGATCGTCGATTTCGGGAGTCAGGTTACCCAGCTGATCGCCCGCCGTGTCCGCGAAGCGGGCGTTTATTGCGAAATCGCCCCGTTCAATTCGGCCGCCGCAGCGTTCGAGCGGATGAAGCCGATCGGCATTATTTTCTCGGGCGGCCCGTCCTCGGTGATGTGGGAAAATTCCCCCCGCGCGCCTCAGCACTTTTTCGAAGCCGGCCTGCCGATCCTCGCCATTTGCTATGGCCAGCAGACCATGGCGCATCAGCTCGGCGGCCGCGTCGCGCCGTCTGACAGCCGCGAATTCGGCCGCGCCTTCATCGACGTTGTCGGCGATTCCGCTTTGTTCGACGGGCTGTGGAAGGAGGGCGAAACGCACCAGGTGTGGATGAGCCACGGCGACCGCGTGGAGGAACTCGCGCCCGGCTTCTCGATCGTCGCGCGCTCGGAAGGGGCGCCCTATGCGATCGCGACGGACGAGGCGCGCCGTTTCTACTCGACGATGTTCCACCCCGAAGTCGTCCACACGCCCGACGGCGGCAAACTGATCGCCAATTTCGTCCGCCACGTCTGCGGCGCCGCCGGCGACTGGACGATGGCCGGCTATCGCGATGCCAAGATCGCCGACATCCGCGCCCAGGTCGGCGACGGCAAGGTGATCTGCGGCCTGTCCGGCGGCGTCGACAGCGCGGTGGCCGCCGTCCTGATCCACGAAGCGATCGGCGACCAGCTGACCTGCGTGTTCGTCGACCACGGCCTGATGCGCAAAGGCGAGGCTGAACAGGTCGTTGGCCTGTTCCGCGAACACTACCACATCCCGCTGGTCCACGTGGATGCCGAGGCGCTGTTCATGAACGGCCTCGCCGGCGTCAGTGATCCCGAGGCGAAGCGCAAATTCATCGGCAAGACCTTCATCGAAGTGTTCGAGGCCGAGGCCAAGAAGATCGGCGGCGCCAAGTTCTTGGCGCAGGGCACCCTCTACCCCGACGTCATCGAGAGCGTCAGCTTCACCGGCGGGCCTTCGGTGACGATCAAAAGCCACCACAATGTCGGCGGCTTGCCCGAACGCATGAACATGGATCTGGTCGAGCCGTTGCGCGAACTGTTCAAGGACGAGGTCCGCGTGCTCGGCCGCGAACTCGGCCTGCCGCCCGCATTCGTCGGCCGCCACCCCTTCCCGGGCCCCGGCCTCGCCATCCGCATCCCCGGCGAAGTGACCAAGGAACGCTGCGACATCCTGCGCCAGGCCGACGCGATCTACCTCGAGGAAATCCGCAACGCCGGCCTGTATGACGCGATCTGGCAGGCGTTCGCCGTGCTCCTCCCCGTCAAGACCGTCGGCGTGATGGGCGACCACCGCACGTACGAAAGCGTCTGCGGCCTGCGCGCGGTGACCTCGGTCGATGGCATGACCGCGGACATCTACCCCTTTGACGGCGCCTTCCTCGCCCGCGTCGCCACGCGGATTGTGAACGAGGTGCAAGGCATCAACCGCGTGGTCTACGACTATACGAGCAAGCCACCCGGCACGATCGAGTGGGAGTGATCCGATGAGCAAAGGTTATGTCATCGTCCAGGTCTCGGACATCAGCGATCACGACGCTTACGCCGTCTATCGCGACCTCGCGGGCAAGGCGGTCGAGGCGCATGGCGGCAAGTTCATCGTCCGCGGCGGCAAGGCCGAGCGCATCGAGGGCGAAGGCGACCCTGGCCGCGTCGTCGTCATCGAATTTCCCAGCGTCGACGCTGCCAAGGGCTGGTACGCATCAGCACAATATCAGGACGCGTTGGCCATCCGCCTCGCCAATTCCACTGGCACGCTGATGATCGTCGAAGGCGCCGAATAACCGGTCGGCGCTCGTCTAGCGTCGTCGGCGCAAATATAGGCCCCCGCCAAGCGCCGCGATGCCAAAGATGCCGAAGGTAATCAAAAGTTTTTGGATGAGCGCGGGATCGCCCAGAGACGAACTGTGCCGCCGGTATATTGGCACTCCATAAATGTAATGAGCGACGGCAACGCTGGCGGTGAACGTTAGATGCAGCACGCCCAGAATAAGGAGTCCAAATCCGAAGACTGGGTCGGCTTGCTCGCGGTCATTCGTGTCGTCGGGGTCGCCCGGCGCTTCGTCATTCATGGTCGCCGCCCTATCTTCGCGGCGCTTTTGAGGGCAAGAAAAACCAATGGCGTCGATCCTCTACGGCATCCCCAATTGCGACACGGTGAAGAAGGCGCGGGCTTGGCTTGCCGATCGCGGCGTCGCTTACGATTTCCATGATTACAAAAAGGCTGGCATCAATCGCGCGCATCTCGAACGCTGGGCGGACGCGCTTGGTTGGGAAAAACTGCTCAACCGCGCGGGCACAACCTTCCGTGCGCTGCCCGATGCCGACAAGGCCGACATCGACCGCGCCAAGGCGATCGCGCTGATGCTCGCCCACCCCTCGACAATCAAACGCCCAGTCGTCGAGCACACGGGCGGTTACCTCGTCGGCTTCAAGCCGGACGAATGGCGGTCCACTTTCCCCGGCTAGACTTGCTCGCGACGATATGCCCTATTCCCGTAACAAATTTCCGGGGAGGGAAATCCAAATGAACAAACCACCAGCCTGGTTCTGGGTCGTCGCGATTCTGGCGTTGCTGTGGGCCTGTGCCGGCTGCGCATCCTATCTGCGCGAAGTCACCATGAGCCCCGCCGATCTCGCGGCGCTGCCCGCGGCGCAGCAGGAGGTGTGGAAGGCGATGCCCAAATGGCTGTTCGGCGTCTTCGCCATCGCCGTTTGGTTCGGCCTCGCGAGCGCGGTGACGCTGCTGTTCCGCCGCAGCTTCGCGCGATCGCTCTACATCGTCAGCTTGATCGCCGTGATCGTTCAGTTCGGCTGGATCTTCACGCAGACGCCGATCCTGACGCTGATGAGCTTTGGCGAGGCGGCGGGTTTCCCGATCGTCATCGCCATCATCGGCGCGTTCTTGATCTGGTTCAGCGGCAACGCCACCCGCCGGGGCTGGCTGCGCTAGCCCTGCTTTTCGCCCGCCATCCGCATCAACGTCGCCCAATGATCTTTGGTCAGCGGAACGACGCTGAGGCGGAACTGCCGGAACAGCGGCATGTCGGCCAGCTTCGGCTCCGCCTTCATCGCCGCTAGCGTGACGAACTGCTTGAGCGGCCGCACCGGCGCGACATCGACCGCGACGAACTTGCCGGCCGGATCGGTCGCGTCGGGATGCGCCAGCCCGACAATCTCCATGATCCCGACCGCCTGCAGCCCTTCGTTCGAATGATAGAAGATCGCCTGGTCGCCCAATTGCATCTGCCGCAGCCAGATCGCCACCTGATGATTGCGGATCCCGTCCCAAACCGTGCGCCCATCGCGCACCAGATCGTCCCAGCTGTACTTGTTGGGTTCGGATTTCATCAGCCAATATTGCATCGCCGCCGCTTGCCAGCCGCGCCGCATCGTCGCAAGCCACGGCCATGCGCAAACTAATCTCCTCCGGCTCGCCGTTCGAAGCTGCCGCTGGTTACAGCCGCGCGGTCGTGCAGGGCGACTGGTGCTTCGTCGCGGGGACCACCGGTTACGATTATGCGACCATGATCATGCCACCCGACCCGGCGCAACAGGCGCGCAACGCCTTCGCCACGATCGAACGCGCGCTGACCGACGCGGGCTTCGCGTTGGCCGACGTTGTTCGCGCGACCTACATCGTCCCCGACATGGCCGATTGGCCGCTGGTCATGCCCGTGCTCGGCGAAATCATGGGCGACATACGCCCCGCCGCGACGGCCATCGTCGCCGGCTTGATCGCGCCCGAGATGAAGATCGAGATTGAAGTCACTGCCCTGAGGAGTGCCGCATGACCACCGCCACCTGGAACGGCGCGACCATCGCCGACAGCGACGACACCGTCGTCGTCGAGGGCAATCACTATTTTCCGCGCAGCAGCGTCCGCGCTGAGTTGCTCGTCGACAGCGCCACCACGACGGTCTGTCCGTGGAAGGGCACTGCGCATTACTACACGTTGCGCGTCGACGGCGCGGATAATCCCAACGCCGCCTGGTATTATCCCGACCCGAAGCCCAAGGCCGAAAACATCCGCGACCGCATCGCCTTCTGGAAGGGTGTGAAGGTCAGCTGATGTCTTCCACCTTCACCATCGACACCGCGACGAGCCGCGCCAATCCTGTCTCCGCGCCCTTGAAGCGGCTGACCGTTCCCGCAATCCGCGCGCGCAAAAATGCGGGGGCGACCGCCGAACCGCTGGTGATGCTCACCGCCTACACGGTACGCATGGCCCAATTGCTCGATCCGCATTGCGACATCCTCCTCGTCGGCGATTCGCTGGGGCAGGTGATTTACGGACTCCCGTCCACCCTCCCCGTCACGCTCGACATGATGTGCGCGCACGGTGCGGCGGTGGTGCGCGGCAGCTGGCACAGCGTCGTCATCGTCGACATGCCGTTCGGCTCTTACGAAGGCTCGCCCGAACAGGCGTTCGCCAGCGCCAGTCGCGTGATGGCCGAAACCGGCTGCGCGGGGGTCAAGCTCGAGGGCGGCACCGCGATGGCCCCGACCATTGAGTTCCTTTCCAAACGCGGCATCCCGGTGATGGCGCATGTCGGCCTCACCCCACAGGCGGTGAACCAGCTCGGCGGCTATGCCGCGCGCGGCCGCACGCAGGAAGAACATGCCCGCATCCTCGACGATGCCAAGGCCGTCGCCGCCGCAGGCGCGTTTGGCGTGGTCATGGAAGGCGTGGTCGAGACCATCGCCGACGCTGCCACCGCCGAACTCGACATCCCTGTCATCGGCATCGGCGCTTCGGCCAAATGCGATGGGCAGGTGCTGGTCGCCGAAGACATGCTCGGCCTGTTCGAACGCGTCCCCCGGTTCGTGAAGCGTTACGCCGACATGGCCGGCTTCGTTACCGAAGCAGTCCAGAGTTATGCAGAGGACGTCCGCTCAAGGGCCTTCCCCGGCGACGAACAGGTCTACAAGCCGAAGGCTTAGATCCGCCCAAATCCGTGGTTTGCGGTCTCGACCTTGCGCCCGAACCCGCCAACGCGGCGCTCGACCAGCGGGTTGGTTTCCTTGCCGAAGGCTTCCATCGTCGCCTGGAATATCGGGCGCAGCTTAACCACCGCGGCCAGCGCCTGATCGGGATCATCGCGCCGCTCGACGCAATCGCGCGCATGGCCTTCAATGAATTCGGCGAGGTCGCCCACGCCATCGGCGCCGAACTGGCGCGATTCGCCCTTCAGCGTGTGGGCCGGCAGGATCATCGCCACCGCGCTCTTTTGGCGCATCGCGGCTTCGAGCGCGGCGATCGATTTTTCGCCGTCCTCGCGGAAATACCCGAGAATGCGGATGAACTCGGCGCCGAGCGCCCCGCGCGCCGCGGAAAACTTGGCCCAGTCGATCTTGGCTTCGGAGTCGAACATGCGACTTTGGTTTAGATCGGTCCCGTTAAAGCCGCGTTACGCAAAAGGATTTTTTGGTGCCCTCAACGTCAGCCGCACGGGCACCGCGCCAAAGTCGAGATCGCGGCGGAGGCCGTTGATCAAATAGCGCCGGTAGCTCTCTGGCAATTGGTCCACCCGCGTCCCGAAAATGACGAAGCCGGGCGGGCGCGTCGCGGTCTGCGTCACGTAACGCAGCTTGATCCTTTTACCCCCCGGCGCGGGCGGCGGATTGGCCTCGACCGCGCGCTCGAACCAGCGGTTGAGCTGTCCGGTCGAGACGCGCCGCGACCACGCGTCCCGCGTCTCGAACGCCACCTTCAGCAACGTGTCGAGACCCTTGCCCGTCGCCGCGCTGACCGTCAGCAGAGGCACGCCGCGCACCTGTGAAAACCCTTCGTCCAATGCCGCGCGCACGCCGTTGAACAGTTTCGACTGATCCTCGGCGACGTCCCATTTGTTGAGCGCGATGACCATCGCGCGGCCTTCCTCGAAAATCTTGTCGGCGATGCGCAGGTCCTGCGCCTCCCGCCCGCGCGTCGCGTCGAGCAGCAGGACGACGACTTCGGCGAAATCGATCGCCCGCTGCGTGTCCGCGGCGGATAGTTTTTCGAGCTTGTCCTCGACCTTCGATTTCCTGCGGAGCCCGGCCGTGTCGATAAGCCGGACATGCTGCCCCTGCCATTCCCATTCGACCGAAATGCTGTCGCGCGTGATGCCGGCTTCGGGCCCGGTGATCAGCCGCTGCTCGCCGAGCATCTTGTTGACCAAGGTCGATTTGCCCGCATTCGGCCGCCCGACGATCGCCAGTTTCAGCGGCCCCGCCGGGCGCTCCTCGTCCGCGAGCGGTGCCTCCTCAGGGACGTCGCGATCATCGATATGCTCGAGCAGCGCGTCGAACAGGTCGACCATCCCGTCGCCATGCTCGGCGCTGATCGCCACCGGCTCACCCAGGCCCAGCGACCACGCGTCCAGGATCCCGCTCTCGCCGCTGCGCCCCTCGGCCTTGTTGGCGACGAGCACCACCGGCGTCGTACTTTCGCGCAGCCAGCGCCCGATCTCGGCATCCAAGGGCACGACCCCGGCACGCGCATCGACCACGAACAGCGCGACATCGGCGACATCGACCGCCGCCTGTGTCTGTGCACGCATCCGCCCCGGCAAGGTTGCCGCGTCCTCGTCCTCGAACCCCGCGGTATCGATTGCGGTGAATTTCAGTCCGATCAGTTCGGCGTGGCCCTCACGCCGGTCGCGTGTCACCCCCGGCCGGTCGTCGACCAGCGCGATGCGCTTGCCGACAAGGCGGTTGAACAGCGTTGATTTGCCGACATTGGGGCGGCCGATAATGGCGACGCGGGGTTTCACCTGAACGCGATGATCCGCCCGTCGCTGGTCAGCACGTACAGCGTCGAGTTGGCGACGACCGGCGCGAGGCTCGCGCCCGCCTTCAATTCGGTGATGCCGCCTGCCGCACCCGTATCGGGCGAAACGCTCTGCAGCTGACCTTCGGTGCTGACGAGCCACAGATTGCCGCCCGCGATCACGGGGCCGGACCAGCTGATCGGGCGGCCCTTGTTCTTCTTGCCGGTATAACGCTGAAGCTGCGTCGCCCACTTCACCTTGCCGGTGCCGCGCGAGACACACAGCAACTTGGCTTCGTCGGTGACCACGAACACCCAGTCGCCCGCCACCGCGGGGGTCGAAATCCCGGCGATGTTGAGTTCCCAGGCGCGCTGGCCGGTGACGAGTTCGAGCGCGACCATGCGCCCGCCCTGACCAACCGCGAACACACGGCCCTGGTCGATCACCGCGCCGGCATCGACATCTGTCAGGCTGCCCACGCTGGTGTTGATGCTCGTGCGCGATAGCGCATCGTTCCACAGCGTCCGGCCATTTTCATAGCGATAGGCGTTCAGGTCGCCTGACGAGAAACCCGCCACCACCGTGCCCTGCGCCACCGAAGGCGCCGCGGCGCCGAAGACGTTGGCCAACTGCACCGCTGCAGCGCTGGTCCACTGCGTCTTGCCGTCCGCCGCGTTGAGCGCAAACAGCTGGTTGTCCTGCGAAATGACGTAGATGCTGCCGAGCGCCACCGTGGGCGCCCCGCGCAAGGGCGCGCCGAGCTTTTGCCGCCACACGGTCGAGCCGTCTGCCGCCTTGAGCGCGCCCGCATCGCCCAAGCCGTTGGTCACGTACAGCATGTCGCCATCGACGCTTACGCCGCCGCCGAACAGCGACTTGCTGTCACTCTTGTCGGCGTCGCCGAATTTGACCGCCCACAACTTCGCGCCGCTGTTCGCGTCGAACGCGGTCACGGTCGCATCGGTGCCCATGGCATAGAGCCGACCGCCGGCGATCACCGGAGCCGCGGCAAGCCGCGCTTCCTTGTTGCCGCCCGCGATACGCGCTTCCCAGATGCGCGACGGCGTCGCCGACAGCGCCAGATTGCCCATCACCTTGTCGGCATTGCCGCCGGTCATCGCCCAGCTGTCATTGACCACCGGCGCGGGCAATGCGACCGGCACTGCCGCCAGCGACGGGTCGGTCTCGACCCCCGTTTCGGCCTGCAGGATCGCCACGCGCTCTCCGAGTAGCGCGCCTTTCGGCTTGGCTTTCTTGAACACGCCGCACCCGGCGAGCGCGAGGGTCATGGCGAGGATAACGGCCCCGCGATTGGTCTTGATCATCGAACGACTGCCCTTGGTGCCACGGTGGCATCGACGCCGTTGGCGGCGGCAAGCTGAACCGCACGCGAACGTATGCTTTCGGGAACGCCCGGATCACCCGCCATCGCCTGGAACATCAGCCCGGCCACCTTGGGCTTGCCAAGGCGCATATAGGCGATGCCAGACATTTCCCCGGCGCTGCCGAAGAACGGGTTGCCCGGCAGTGCGAGCGGACGCAGCCGGTCAATCACCTGCGCCGGGGTCAGCGCGTCATATTCCGCGGCGGTCTGGCGGATCGTCGCCAGGTCGCGATACGGCTGGTCGAAACTCGTATCGGCAGCGATCGCGGCATACAGCTTCGCTGCGCCAGCCGTGTCACCCTTGCCCAGCGCCGTCGCCGCCAGCGCCATCTGCGCCGCGGCGCGATAGCCATCGGTCTTCGATTGCGACAGGGGTGTCAGCAGCTGGTTCGCGCCGGCGATGTCGCCTGCCTCCAGCTTCTGGGTCGCCTGCGCCATCTTCTCGCCCTCGATCCCGCGCGCCTCGCGCTGCTGGTTACGCCAGAACAGCCAGGCGGCGAGCGCGATGAGCGCGATAATGACCGCGCCGACCGCGATGCGGCCCCAGCGCCGCCACAGATGCATCGCCTGGTCGCGGCGCAACTCGTCATCGACTTCGCGCAAAAAGGCTTCATTGGTTTCGGGCGCTTGCGCCAAGTTCTAGGCTCCGGGTGAGGTTTCCAGCGGCCCTAGCGAACCAACGCGCCGCTGGAAAGGCTGACGCTGCCCGCGCGCCAGACTCCGCCACAACCATTCCAGCGGCCCGTAGTGAAACCGCGCCAGCCACGGCTTCGACCAGGCCAGGATGAACACCCACACGCCCAGCACGATCCAGTAGAGTTGCGCCCGCTCGAGCGTCCCAAACAATCCCAGGCCATAGCCATAGAAGATCGTCGTCGTGAGGAACGTCGTCCCGAGATAGTTCGAGAACGCCATCCGGCCCGCTGCGGCAAGCCGGGTGACGAGCCACCGCGCTGCCCCCGATTGCACCAGCAGCACCAGCGCCGCGGCGTAACCGAAGCCGACGAACAACCGCAGGACCAAGCTGATATTGTTGGTCGCGGTCATCAGGACGGGATCGAAGTTCTCGGTGATCAGCCAGCGGATGATTGGAACATACAGCGGCAGCGCCACCGCCCCCGCCACCACGATCCACACATAGACCGACCGCCGCCAATTACCGCTCAGGAAGCCGCTGCGATAGGACGCCAGCCCCAGCGCGGCGATGCCGGTCGTGCCGATCAGATTGACCGGCAGAAACGTCGTCTGGAAGAGCAAGATCATCGGCTTGCGCGCCTCGAATGCGCTCCAGAAGCCCCCGCGATAATGCGATAACTCGAACGGAATCACCGATTTCGGCGGCGCGAGCTGTCCGAGCATGTCCGCCCAGGCCTGCTTCGCCGCAGCGCTCGCTCCCGGCACGCTCGCCGCCTCGCGCAGCTTCTCCGCCGCGTAGCCATTGGACAATTCCAGCGCCGCGCCCGCGATGATCAGCAGCAGGCCGGCATAAATCAACGCGGAAACCGGCCACTTCCGCGCCCAGAACAGGATCATGCCGACCAGCGCATATTCGACCAGGATGTCCCCATACCAGAACAGCCAGCCGTGGATCATGCCGAACACCAGCAGCCAGGCCATGCGGCTGTAATGCACCCGTACCGGTCGATCGCTATGGTCGGTGGTGATCGCGAGGCTCGCCCCGAACAGCATCGTGAACAGCATGCGCATCTTGCCGTCGGCGAACACATAGGCCAGCGCCCAGGCGGCGAGGTTCGCGCCGCTCGCGCCGCCATAATAGCTGGGGTCGATATAGGCGTAGCCGGGCATGCCCATCGACACGATGTTCATGATCAGGATGCCGCACACCGCGAACCCGCGGATCGCATCGACCGTTTGCAGCCGCCCCCCCTGCTCCACCGCTAATGCCCCCCGCCGATGCTCGCGATGGCGTGATGGACGCGCGCTTCCTCGAGGTCGAGCTCGCGCTCGATCCGCCGCCGCGCACCGTCAGTGAGGCGATTTTCGAGATAGGCCGCGCTCACCGTCCGCCGCTCGATCTCGATCAGGTCGAGCTGCAAATGCCCCGATTCGCGCGAGCCGTCGTCGATCACGCAGCGCCCGCCTTCGAGCTGGTGCAGCCGGTCGCCATGCCGCCGCCTGAGTGCTTCGATCTCCTCCAGCTCGCAGCGCGTCCCGTCCATTTGGCCGAGATGCGCGAGCACCGCCTCGATCCCCTGGCGCCGCACCTTGCGCTCGTCGGCGCTGTTGGCCGCATTCTCCTCATCGCCCTGCCGCGCCAGCCCGAGCACGCGCGCCAGCACGCCGATCAGCGGACCGATGCCGAGCATCGTCACCACGATCACCGCGAAGGTCGCGAACAACAGCGTTTCGCGCTCGGGAAAGGCGTGGCCATCGACCGCCAGCGGGATCGACAGCGCGGCGATCATGCTCACCACTCCGCGCACCCCGGCCGAGGCGACGAAAAACGGCGTGCGCCAGTGGGGCGGCGGATCGACCCGCCGCACCGCCGGGATCATTCGCGGCAGATAGGTCGCCGGAAAGACCCAAAGGAAACGCACGATGACGACCGTGACGACGGTCAGGGCCGCGACCGTCAGGGCATGCACCCAGCCGCCCCCCTGCATCGCCACGCCGAGCGAGCGCACCTGCAGCCCGGTCAACAAAAACGCTGCGCCCTCGACCGCCCAGTTGACCAGATCCCAGAAGAAAAAGCCCTGAAGGCGCGTCTGCGGACGGATCAAGTCACGCCCGTTCCACGACACCCACAACCCCGCGACCACCGTCGCGATGACGCCCGATCCGCCCAGTTCGTGCGCCGGCAGGAACGCGAGATACGGCGTCGCCAGCGCGAGCAGGATTTCGGACCGCGGATCGTCGCTGTAATGCCGCGCCTTGAGCGCCATCCAGCCGAGCGCGCAGCCATAAATGGTTTCGCCGACGAGGATGGCGGCAAAGCTCAGCGCCGCCCGCCCCGGTTCGAACACCCCCGTCGCGACCGCGCCGAGCGCGAAGCTGAAGGCGACCAGCGCGGTGGCGTCGTTGATCAGGCTTTCGCCCTCCAGAATCGTGCGGATGCGCCGCGGCACCGCCACCTCGCGCAGCACGGCGGCGGGCGCGACGGCATCGGGCGGTGACACGATCGCGCCCAGCACGAAGCCCACCGCGAGGGGCATCCCGAACGCAAAATAGAGCAGCCCAGCCACCGCGCTCGCCGTGAAAATGACGCAGCCGATCGCCAGCAGCAGGATCGGGCGCAGGTTCGACCGGAAGCCGCGCCAGCTCATCCCGACGCCGGAGGAGTAGAGGATCGGCGGCAACAGCGTCACCAGGATCAGTTCGGGTTTGATATGCACGTCCGGCATGCCGGGGATCAGCGCGATGGCAATCCCGCCGAGCAGCAGGACGATCGGCATCGCCAGTCCCGTGCGACGCGAAAGTACGCTCAGCGCCGCCAGCACGATCGCCGCTGCGGGCAGCATGAACAGGGCCACCGTTTCGCTCATCGCGCGCCCAGCCAGACGGGCGGCCCGCGCTCATTCCGCAGCCCCGCGATCATTCCGTCAAACGCATAGCCCAGTTGCCGCCACGCCCGCTTGCGCCCGAACTTCCACAGCATCTGCGCGATCAGCATCGGCACGGCGACAGCTATCAGCCAAGGCTGCGTGTCGCGCACCATGTTCAGGCGGTTTCGCTCGTCGAGATAGACCGGCAGCTTGGGCCGCTCGCGCACGCCCTGCCCCGATCCGGTCACCGCGCCCTGCCGGTGCAGCACCAGCGCGTCGGGCGCGAAACCGAGCTTCAGCCCGCGCTTGCCGGCGCGCAGGCACCATTCGACCTCCTCGCAATAGAGGAAATAATCTTCGCGCATCGGCCCCGCGACCGCACGGAATTCGCGCCCCACCAGCATCGATGCCCCGAGCAGATAATTCTGCTCACGCTCGACCTCGGCAACGTCGGGCACAGCCGCAAGCGGCACGCCATAGCCGAGCGAGATGGTCTGCACCGACCAACCGCGCCACGTCCCGCCGCAGCCCTGCACGCGCCCGTCGGCAAAATGCAGCACTCCACCGACCGCCGCCACATCGCCGCGCTCGAGCCGCGCGACCAGTGCCGCCAGCGCCTGTGGCGCCGGCTCGGCATCCGGGTTGAGAATCCACCAAGCCGAAGCCTCCGGCCGCGCGTCGATCCCGACGTTGCAGCCGCCGGCGAAGCCGATATTCCCGCCGCCGTCGATCACTTCGACGCCCTGCCCGCCCGGCAATTTCGCAGGAAGCGCCGCGCGCGTCGCGTCGGTCGCCGCCGTTCCGCCATTCTCGCACACCACCACGTCGAAGTCGGCATGGGTCTGCGCGGCCAGCGCCGTCAGGCACTGCGCCACGTCCGCCTGGCTGCGGTAAGACACGATGCAAACAGCGACAGTCATGCGGCAAACGGGCTCATCCTGATCGTGATAAGCGAAGCATCGGGCGCTTCATAGCTGCCCGCCCCCTCGCGACGCCTCAAATCACGAAATTGCCCGCGTTGCGATGATGTGAGGCGACGGGCGGCACATCATCACGAATGACGCGGGTTCACGAACTGGGGGTTTCTCGATGTTGATTGCATTCCTCGCGCTCGCCGCCGCGGCACAGGTTCCGGACGTGCGAACGCTGCTGCCCAAGGGCGAGAATGCTCCCGGTTGCGCGCTCGACGTCCGGCGTAATGGCGCGCCGGTCGACAGCGTCGCCACCGGCCTCGCCAATCTCGAAGACGGCGCCCGGATCGATCAGAATACCGTGTTCGAAGTCGGTTCGGTGTCGAAGCAGTTCATCGGCGCCGGAATTGCGATCCTCGCCGAACGCGGGCGCCTGTCACTCGCCGACCCGATCACCAAATGGCTGCCCGAACTGCCCCCGCTCTATCACGGAATTACCATCGCGATGCTAGTCCACCACACCAGCGGCATCCGCAGCTGGAACAACCTGGCCGAACTGACTGGCCGGGGCGAGGACTCGACGGGCTATGGCAACGCCTGGGTGCTCGCGGCGGTCGCCCGGCAGCGGCGTCTCAACCATCCGCCCGGCGCCGAATATCTCTATAGCAATTCCAATTTCGTGCTCGCCGCGATCATCATCGAGCGTGCTTCGGCCAAACCGCTCAACGATTTCTACCGCGAAGCGCTGTTCGTCCGCCTGGGCATGGCGCACACGAGCTGGCGCACCGATTTCCGCGACATCGTCCCTGGCCGCGCCCAGGCCTATCTGCCGAACGAGAAAGGCGGCTGGCAGCTCGACATGCCGCTCAACGGCGTCGCGGGCGCCGGCGGACTGCTGTCGACCGTCGGCGATCTCCAACTTTGGAACACCGCGCTGCAAAACCCGGCGCCGGAGGATCGCGGCTGGGTCAAGGCGCTGCTGCAGCCCGGCGCGCTCGCTGACGGCACGCCGCTGCGCTACGGCATGGGCATCGAGCTGTCGCCGGTCGCGGGCCGCCCCGCCTTCAGCCATGCCGGCTCGACCGCTTCCTACCGCGCCTGGCTCGGCTTTTTCCCGGAATTCCGCCTGTCGGTTGCACTGCTCTGCAACAGCGGTGCGGTGAACACCGAGGATTTGGGCGAAGAGGTCGCCGCGCGCTATTTGCCGCAAGGGTCCGCCGCGACAGCGGTCGCCGCGGTAAAGATCACAGTTCCTGCTGACCTTGCCGGCTTATACCGCAACATGGCGAATGACAGCGTGGTCGAAGCCAAAGCTGACGCCCGCGGACTGCATTTCAATGGCGGGGCCGGCTTCGGCATGATCGCTCCTGGCCGCTTGTCGACGGCAGACGGACGTCGCACCGCAACCCTGACGCGCAGCCAGGATGGACGCCCCACCCTGGCAATCACGCGGATCGGCAATGCACCTACCCTGCTCGAACGCGTCGCCGTGTGGCGGCCGGGCGCCGATGAATTACGGCTGGTGATCGGCGCCTATGCCAGCGCGGAAATCGATGGCGTTCAGCGCATTAAACTGCGCGGCGCCGAATTGACCTGGCGTGATCCAGCCGGCGCGGTCCATCCGCTGACACCCATTTACGACCAGGCCTTCGACGCGCCCGGCACGTCCTGGACGCTTCGCTTCCGCAAAGAGCGTGGCCAGATCATGCTGGACATGTCGATCACGCGGGCACGGCGTATCGAATTCCATCGAATACCCTGATCGACCTCGTCTTAATGCACCCGATTGGCCACCAGATCGTCGACCACCGCCGGATCGGCCAGCGTGCTCGTATCGCCCAGCGCCGCCGCCGACACTTCGCCCTCGGCGATCTTGCGCAGGATGCGGCGCATGATCTTGCCACTGCGCGTTTTCGGCAGGCCAGGGGCGAATTGCAGCGCGTCCGGCGTCGCGATCGGGCCGATTTCGCGCCGCACCCAGTTGCGCAGTTCCTGGCGTAATCCCTCGCTCGGCGTCGCATCGGCGTTCAAGGTGACATAGGCGTAAATGCCCTGGCCCTTGATGTCGTGCGGCATGCCGACGACCGCCGCCTCCGCCACCTGTTCGTGCAGCACCAGCGCGCTTTCGACCTCGGCGGTGCCCATGCGGTGCCCGCTGACGTTGATCACATCGTCGACACGGCCGGTGATCCACCAATAGCCGTCCGCGTCGCGCCGCGCGCCATCTCCGGTAAAGTATTTGCCGGGATAGGCGGTGAAATAGGTCTGAAAAAACCGCTCGGGATCGCCCCAAACGCCGCGCATCTGCCCCGGCCAGCTCGTCGTCAGACACAGGTTTCCGCTTGTCGCGCCTTCGAACACCACGCCATCGGCATCGACCAGTTCGGGCGTCACGCCGGGGAGCGGCAGAGTCGCCGATCCGGGCTTCAGCGGCATCGCGGGCGAAGGCGCGATCAGCGCAGCGCCGGTCTCGGTCTGCCACCAGGTATCGATCACCGGGCAGCGGCCTTCGCCAACGACATCGTGATACCAGCGCCACGCCTCGGGGTTGATCGGCTCGCCCACCGTGCCGAGCAGTTTGAGGCTCTTGCGGCTGGTGCGGGTGACGAACCCGTCACCCTCGCGCATGAGGGCGCGCAGCGCCGTCGGGGCGGTAAAGATCGTCTCGACCTGGTGCTTGTCGCACACTTCCCAGAAACGCGACGGCGTCGGGTAATTGGGCACGCCTTCGAACATCAAAGTCGCGCCGCCATTGGACAGCGGGCCATAGACGACATAGGTGTGCCCGGTGACCCAGCCGACATCGGCGGTGCACCAGAACAGCTGCCCCGGCCGGTGCGCAAAGCACAGTTCGTGCGTGTACGCCGCCCAGAACAGATAGCCGCCGGTCGTGTGCATCACCCCCTTGGGCTTGCCCGTCGATCCGCTGGTGTAGAGGATGAACAGCGGGTCTTCCGCGTTCATCGGCTCGGGTTCGCAGTCGGCGCTGACGCCGCGCGCCGCCTCATGATACCAGATGTCGCGGCCCGCCTGCATCGGCACATCCGCGCCCGTCGCCTTGACCACGATCACCGTATCGACCGCGGCGATGTCGCACGCCGCATCGACATTGGCCTTGAGCGGCACCGTCTTGCCGCCGCGCCGCCCCTCATCTGCCGTGATGACGATGCGGCTGCCGCAATCCTCCAGCCGCCCCGCCAGAGCTTCGGGCGAAAAGCCGCCAAACACCACCGAATGCACCGCCCCGATCCGCGCGCAGGCGAGCATCGCATACGCCGCCTCAGGAATCATCGGCATGTAGATCGTGACGCGGTCGCCCTTTTTGACGCCCTGCGCTTTGATTACATTTGCGAAACGACATACGGCCGCATGCAGCCCCATATACGTGATGTTGACCGCGTTCTCCGATGGCTCGTCCCCCTCGAACACGATCGCCACCTGCTCGCCGCGTTCCGCCAGATGCCGGTCGATGCAATTGACGCTGAGGTTCAGCACCCCGTCCGCGAACCAGCGGATATGGAAGTCGTCTTTGCCGAATGACCAGTCACCCGCCTGCGTCGGCGCCTTGGTCCAGTCCAACCGCTTGGCTGCCTCTAGCCAGAAGGCATCATCCTTCGCCGCTGCATTCAGCGCTTCGCGCCCCGCCCGATCCAGCGCGTCTGGAAACGGATGCGCCGCCAGCATCGCCTCGTCGCTCATCAGACCTGAACCCCGACCTCGCGGAGCATATGCTTGGCGATCACCAGCTGCTGGATCTGCGTCGTCCCTTCGTAAATCCGGTAGATGCGCGCATCGCGGAAGAAGCGCTCGGCCTTATATTCCTTGAGATACCCCGCCCCGCCGAACATCTGGACGACGCGGTCGGCCACCCGCCCGCACATCTCCGACGCGAACATCTTGGCGGCCGCGGCCTCGACGATGATGTTCTGCCCCTCATCCGCGCGGCGGCAGGCATCGGTCAGCATGCAATCGGCGGCGTAGATTTCGGCTTTAGAGTCCGCGAGCATCGCTTGAATCAACTGGAACTTGGCGATCGGCTCACCGAACGCCTTACGCTCGGTGGCGTATTTGAGGCCTTCGTCGAGCATTCGCTGCGCGTAAGCCACGCTGGCCCCGGCAACCGACAGGCGGCCGTTGTTGAGGCTCGTCATCGCCGCGCGGAAACCAATGCCCTCCTCACCGCCAAGCAGCGCGTCGCCATCGACATGAACGTCCTCGAGGATCACATCGGCGATCTGCGCGCCCATCTGCCCCATCTTCTCGTCGGGGCTGCCGATCGAAACGCCCGGCGCATTGCGCGGGACGAGGAATGCGGAGACGTGGCCGTTCTTCGGCAGCGCCTCGGCATTGGTCCGCGCCATCACCAGGATCATGTCGGCGAACGGCGCATTGGTAATGTAGCGCTTGGTGCCGTTGATCCGGTAGCCATTCCCATCACGCACGGCGCGCGTCTTCATCGCCGCTGAATCCGAGCCGCTGTCAGGCTCGGTCAGGCCAAACGCGGCAACC
>DATJIN010000046.1:0-14410 GCA_035493275.1 Sphingomonas sp.
CTTGAGGGCTTTGAGCGAAGCCATCTGAGGTTAGGCGAACTGCTTCGCGAACGCGTCGAGCGCGGTCTTGAGACCGGCCTTGGCGTCGTCACCCAGATCCTTGCTGTCGCGGATCATCGTCAGCACGTTGGCGTGATCCGAACGCAGGAACGACAGCATCTCGCTTTCGTAGCGCGTCACGTCGGCGACGGGCACCGTGTCGAGATAGCCGTTGGTACCGGCGAAGATGGAAGCGGTCTGTTCCTCGAACGGCATCGGCGCGAACTGCTTCTGCTTCAGAAGCTCGGTCAGGCGCGAACCACGGTTGAGCAGCTTCTGCGTCGAGGCGTCGAGGTCCGAACCGAACTGCGCGAACGCGGCCATTTCGCGATACTGCGCGAGTTCGAGCTTAATCGAGCCCGACACCTTCTTCATCGCCTTGGTCTGAGCGGCCGAGCCGACGCGGCTGACCGACAGGCCGACGTTAATCGCCGGACGGACGCCCTGATAGAACAGGTCGGTTTCGAGGAAGATCTGGCCGTCAGTGATCGAAATCACGTTGGTCGGGATGTAGGCCGATACGTCGCCCGCCTGCGTCTCGATGATCGGCAGCGCGGTCAGCGAACCGCCGCCATGCGCGTCGCTCATCTTCGCCGCGCGCTCCAGCAGGCGGCTGTGAAGATAGAACACGTCGCCCGGATAGGCTTCGCGGCCCGGCGGGCGGCGCAGCAGCAGCGACATCTGGCGATAGGCGACAGCCTGCTTCGAAAGATCGTCGTACACGATCACGGCGTGCATGCCGTTGTCGCGGAAATATTCGCCCATCGCGGCGCCGGTATAGGGCGCGAGGAACTGCATCGGCGCGGGTTCCGAAGCGGTCGCGGCGACGACGATGGTATATTCCATCGCGCCGTTTTCTTCGAGCGCGCGGACGATCTGCGCCACGGTCGAGCGCTTCTGGCCGATCGCGACGTAGATGCAGTACAGCTTCTTCGATTCATCATCGCCCGCATTGGCGGCCTTCTGATTGATGAAGGTGTCGAGCGCGACGGCGGTCTTGCCGGTCTGGCGGTCCCCGATGATCAGCTCGCGCTGGCCACGGCCGACGGGAACCAGCGCGTCGAGGGCCTTGAGGCCGGTCTGCACGGGTTCGTGCACCGACTGGCGCGGAATGATGCCGGGCGCCTTCACTTCGACGCGCGAGCGCTGGTCAGTGACGATCGGGCCCTTGCCGTCGATCGGGTTGCCGAGGCCATCGACCACGCGGCCGAGCAGGCCCTTGCCAACCGGCACGTCGACGATGGTGCCGGTGCGCTTGACGGTGTCGCCTTCCTTGATCTGGCTGTCCGAGCCGAAGATCACGACGCCGACATTGTCGGCTTCGAGGTTGAGCGCCATGCCCTGAACGCCGTCGGCGAACGCGACCATTTCACCGGCCTGGACATTGTCGAGGCCGTGGATGCGCGCGATACCGTCACCAACCGACAGCACCTGACCGGTTTCGCTGACTTCGGCTTCTGTGCCGAAGTTCGCGATCTGGTCCTTGAGGACGCGGGAAATTTCTGCGGCGCGGATATCCATCGTGTTCAGCCTTAGCCTTTCATCGCGTGGGCGAGAGTGTTGAGTTTGGTGCGCAGCGAGCTGTCGATCAGCTGGCTGCCGAGCTTGACGGTCAGACCGCCGAGAAGTGCGGGGTCGACCCGCGCTTCAACCGCGACGTCGCGGCCGGTGCGGGCCTTCAACTTGGTCTTGAGCGCTTCGAGCTGCGCGTCCGAAAGCGGGTGCGCGCTGGTCACTTCGGCGGTCGTTTCGCCGCGATGCGCCGCGGCGAGGCTGCGGAAGGCGCGGATCACGTTGTTCGCCTGAGCGAGACGCCCGTTCTGCGCGAGCACGCCGACGAACTTGCTCGTCGTCGGATCGAGCTTGAGCACCTTCGCCACTGCGTTCATCGCGGTCGCGCCGGCTTCGCGGCCGATCAGCGGGTTGGCGATCAGGCGCTTGAGATCGTCGGACCCGTCGATCGCGGCGCTGAGCAGTGCCAGGCTCTTTTCGACCTTGTCGATCGCCTTCGATTCGCGGGCAAGATCGAACAGCGCGGTCGCATAGCGCCCCGCGAGGCTAGCCTGAATGCCGCCGGAAATCTCCACGCGCGTCGAACCCTTCAAAGTTAAAACCCCGCGCGAATGGGCGCTGAATCAGCACACCGTGGCGGGATGCGGCGCGCATAGCGAAGCCTTCCAAATGTTGCAAGGAAGCTGCGGATTTTACCCCAAGCGCCGCGGCCTGCCCCAAATCGGGACGGGCGTGTCGATTCCATCCTATTGAGTCGGAGCCGAATCAATTAACTATCTTCGATAAACTTCGGGGAGTGTGGTCGATGAAGAAATTCGTTCTCGCAGCGCTGGCATCCACGATTGCGGCATCGCCCGCCCCAGCAGCCATCAACTGGGCCGATTTGACCTCCTCGTCGACGACCGGTGGCGTCACGACCGTCCAGGGCAATATCGGCAGCACGAACGTCACCTTCACCGGCACGGGCGTCGGCTTCGTGCAGACCTCTGGGGGTACCGACTTCTGGAACACGGCCGCCTACTCGGCCTGGGACAGCACGGTCAATGCGCCCCCGAACAGTGACCTGATCGCCCTGAGCGGCGCCGGCACGAAGACGATCACATTCTCCAGCGCGGTTAGCAACGCCTATATCGCGCTGGCGAGCTGGCAGAACCAGAGCTTCAGCTCGACGTCTGCGTTCAGCTTCGTCGGCCTGGTCAATGGCTGTGGCTATTGGGGCTGTGGTACGCCGACCGCGGTTACGGCCAACAGCTTCTCCTCACCCGGCGAACTGCACGGGGTGATTCAATTTGCCGGCCCGCTTAGCTCGATCACGTTCACCGACACCAACGATGAATTCTGGCATGGCATTCAGATCGGCGCGGGCGCCGTCCCCGAGCCTGCCGGCTGGGCATTGATGATTGGTGGTTTCGCGTTCGCCGGTTTCGCCGCGCGCCGCCGCCGCCGGCCTCTTGCCGTGACTGCCTGATCCCGCGACAAGGACTGCCGCCGCGTCAGGCGGCAGTACTTGGCGAGGGTGAAGGATGGGCGAGTATTCGGACTATCAGGACGGCGAGACCGTCTGCGAAGCTTATGTCGTGGGCGTTGTGCCGGGCGAACGGCGCCCTGCCGTCCTTGTTGCGCACACTTGGGCCGGGCAATCCGATCATGAACGCGGCACCGCCGACCGGCTCGCTGCGCTCGGCTATGTCGGCATCGCCATCGATGTGTACGGCAAGGGCCGCCGCGGCGAACACGGCACGCCGACGGCCATGGCGACCAATACCGCGCTGATGACCCCGTTCATGCAGGACCGCGCGATGCTGCGCGACCGCCTGTTGGCGGCGGTGGCCTTCGCCAAGGCGGTCGATGGCGTCGATCCGGCCCGTATCGCGATTATCGGCTATTGCTTTGGCGGCCTTTCCGCCCTCGACGTGGCGCGTTCGGGAACTGGCGATGTGCAGAGTGCCGTTTCGATCCACGGCATCTTCCCGCCCCCCGCGATTGGGGAGCAGGCCAAGATCACGACCAAAGTCCTGATCCTGCACGGGTGGGACGACCCGATGGCCAAACCCGACGATGTGGTGATGGTCGCAAAGGAGCTGACCGATGCCGGGGCCGATTGGCAGTTGCACGGCTATGGCCATACGATGCACGCGTTTACCGCACCGGACGCCAACATGCCCGAGCGCGGCCTGCAATATAGCGAGTCAGCGACGCGCCGGAGCTGGCAGGCGGTGGAGAATTTTCTCGCGGAGAGCCTTGCCTGAACTTTGACCGCAAACTGCGGGAAGCCAGCGGGTTCGGCGATGCATATATGGTCGGCATGACCTACCGCATCCAAGGCCTCGATCCCGCTGGCTTCGCTCACTTGCTCGGTGCATCGGATCGAACCCTCGCCCGCTATCATGCCGTGCGCGTGACCGCCGACATCAAGCCCGGCGCGCCGTGCCGCGTGACGCTGGAGGACGCCGAGCCCGGCGAGACGCTCATTCTGGTCAACCACACCAGCCATGAGGGCGGCCCCTATCATGCGAGCCATGCGATCTTCGTCCGCGACAGCGCGACGGAGGCAGCCGTTTATGAAAACGATGTGCCCCCGGTCTTCGCCACGCGAACCTTGTCGATGCGGGCCTTCGATGCCGGCGGCATGATGTCCGATGCCGCGCTCGCCGCTCCCGGCGAGGCCGATGCGACGATCCGCCGCTTGTTCGCTAACCCAGCGATCGACCATATCGATGTCCACAATGCGACGCGCGGCTGCTTCGCCGCCAGAGTGACCCGCTCATGATCGACAAGGACCAGGCCTGGGCCGCCTTCGCCGCCCGCAACCGCGCGTTCGACGGGATGTTCGTCGGTGCGGTCAAGACGACGGGCATTTACTGCAAGCCAAGCTGCCCTGCCCGCCACCCCTTGCGTGAGAATGTCGAATATTTTGCCGATGGCGAGGGTGCGCGCGCCGCCGGTTATCGGGCCTGTCTGCGCTGCAAGCCCGACGAAGTCGGCCGCGATCGCGAGGCCGTCAACGCCGCGATCAAGATCATCGGGGAGAGCGAAACCGCGCCGCAGCTCGAAGAGCTCGCTGCGCAGGTCGGCTACGCCCCGCACCATTTCCACCGCCTGTTCAAGCGCGACACCGGCGTCACCCCTGCAGCTTATGCCCGCGCGCTGCGCGCCAAGAGGACCGAGACCATGCTCACCCAGGCCGACACCGTAACCGACGCGATCTATGACGCGGGCTATGACAGCGCGAGCCGTTTTTACGCCGACGTGCCCGACCGGCTCGGCATGACACCCTCCGCGTGGCGCAATGGCGGCGCGGGCGTGACGATCCGCTACGCCATTGTCGATACCGTTCTGGGCAAGATGCTGCTTGCCGCGACCGACAAGGGCATTTGCCGCCTGTCGTTCGACGAGAGTGAAGACGAACTTCGTCGCCGCTTTCCGCACGCGACGATCGAACGCGGCGGCGAAGCACTGCAATCGCTGGTTGAAGGCGCAGTCGAAGCCTGCGCCAACCCGTCTGCGATGCCCGACCTGCCGCTCGACGTCGCCGGCACCGCGTTCCAGCAGGCGGTGTGGCAGGAACTGCGTCGGATCCCGCCGGGCGAGACGCGCAGCTATGCCGCGATCGCCGCCGCCGTCGGCAAGCCCGGCGCGGTGCGCGCGGCAGGATCGGCCAATGGCGCGAACAATGTCGCGGTGCTGATCCCCTGCCACCGGGTCATCCGCTCGGACGGCAGCCTCGGCGGCTATGCCTATGGACTCGACCGCAAAGCCGAGTTGCTGCGCCGCGAGGGCAAGGCTTAGCTAATCGTCAAACTTTCCATTCTATTCACCCTGACATGTGGGTTGCGGGTGAATTCAGGACATGAGTGCGTTCGGCAAGCGCGGTGGCGCGGTAAATTCGGCAGGGGCGCGCCCGGCGTTCGGCACGGCACGTCCGATGCAGGGCGGGGGCGTGCCCGTACCCACCGAGGCCGAAGGCGGCGAACAATTCCCGCCCGTCGATGGCGCCATTCCGGCCGAACCCGAATGCGCGATGACGCGCCTCGACAACCGCATGAATGCGGAGCACGAAGCCGGCCCCAAGATCGAAGGCTTTGAAGCCAGCGTCCACAAGATCAAGGAGCAGGTGCTTCCACGCCTGCTCGAACGCATCGATCCCGAAGCCGCGGCGACGCTCAACAAGGACGAGCTGGCCGAGGAATTCCGGCCAATCATCTCCGAAGTTCTTGCCGAGCTGAAGATCACGCTGAACCGTCGCGAACAATTCGCGCTGGAAAAGGTGCTGGTCGACGAATTGCTGGGTCTCGGTCCGCTCGAAGAGCTGCTCAACGACCCGACGATCACCGACATCATGGTCAACGGCCCCGACCAGACCTATGTCGAGCAGAAGGGCAAGCTGGTCATTGCCCCGATCCAGTTCCGCGACGAGGAGCACCTGTTCCAGATCGCGCAGCGGATCGTGAACCAGGTCGGCCGCCGCGTCGACCAGACCACCCCGCTCGCCGACGCGCGCCTGAAGGACGGCAGCCGCGTCAACGTCATCGTGCCGCCGCTCAGCCTCAAGGGCACGGCGATCTCGATCCGTAAGTTTTCCGCGAAGCCGATCACGCTCGACATGTATGTCGGCTTCGGTTCGCTCTCGCCCAAGATGGCGACGGCGCTCAAGATTGCCGGCGCGTCGCGTTTCAACATCGTCATCTCGGGCGGCACCGGCTCGGGCAAGACGACGATGCTCAACGCGCTGTCGAAGATGATCGACCCGGGTGAGCGCGTGCTGACGATCGAAGACGCGGCCGAACTTCGTCTGCAGCAGCCGCACTGGCTGCCGCTCGAAACGCGCCCGGCCAATCTCGAGGGTCAGGGCGAAATCTCAATCCGCGACCTCGTCAAGAACGCGCTGCGTATGCGCCCGGACCGCATCATCCTCGGCGAAATTCGTGGTCAGGAATGTTTCGACCTTTTGGCCGCGATGAACACCGGCCATGATGGCTCGATGTGCACGCTCCACTCCAACTCCCCGCGCGAAGCGCTCGGGCGTATGGAGAACATGGTCATGATGGGCGACATCAAGATGCCCAAGGAGGCGATCAGCCGCCAGATCGCGGACTCGGTCGACCTGATCATCCAGGTCAAGCGCCTCCGCGACGGTTCGCGCCGCGTGACCAACGTCACCGAAGTGATCGGCATGGAAGGCCCGGTGATCGTGACCCAGGAACTGTTCAAGTTCGAATACATGTCGGAAGACGCGAACGGGAAGATAGTCGGGGAATACCGCTCGCTCGGCCTGCGCCCCTACACGCTCGAAAAGGCCCGGCAGTTCGGTTTCGACCAGGCCTTCCTCGAGGCTTGCCTGTAACTCTGCCGCGCGGCACAACTCCCGGTATAATTTCGGGAGGATCATCGATGCGTATGCCATTGCCGCTACTGGCGCTTGCCGCTTTCGCCGTTCCCGCGATGGCCGGCCTGCCGCAAATGGTCGTCGAACAGCTTGATGCCGTTTCCGTCGCCGGGCAGCGCACGGCGCCGAACATCGCGCGCGACAAATATCGCCACCCGGTCCAGACTCTGACCTTCTTTGGAGTTCGCCCGAATGACACGGTCGTCGAGATCTGGCCGGGCGGCGGTTACTGGACCGAAATGCTCGCGCCTTACCTGTACGAGAAGGGCAAGCTGATCCTCGTCACACCACCAGGCAAGGCGGCCGACGCCATCGTGGCGAAGATGGCGACCAACCCGGTGGTTTACTCGCGAGTTTCGCGCGGTTTCTTCCCGAGCGCGCTGGGTGGCGCCAATCGCGTGGGCGATGGCACGGCCGACAAGGTGCTGACGTTCCGCAACGTCCATAACTGGCGCATGGGCTACATGCGCGACGACAAGCAGGATTACAGCGCGGACGCGTTCCGCGAAATCTACCGCATGCTCAAGCCCGGCGGTGTCCTCGGGATCGAGGACCATCGCCTGCCCGAAAGCGCCAGCGACGAGCGCGAACGCAGCAGCGGTTATGTGAAAGTATCGACGGTCCGCCGCCTGGCCGAACAGGCCGGTTTCAAATTTGCCGGCTCGAGCGAAATCAATGCCAATCGCCGCGATCCGGCCAACTGGCCTAAGGGCGTGTGGACGCTGCCGCCCTCATACGCCGAGGGCGACGTCAATCGTGCGCGCTACGCCGAGATTGGCGAAAGCGACCGCATGACGCTGAAATTCGTGAAGCCGGCGCGTTAGTCGGTCGCGACAACGCCGCCCTTCATGACGAAGGGCACGCGCTTGAGCACGGCCACGTCGGCAGTGGGATCGCCATCGACCGCGATCAGATCGGCGGCCTTGCCGGGCTCGAGGCTGCCGATTTCCTTGCTCAAGCCGAGCAATTCGGCGGCATTCGTGGTGGCGGCGACGATCGCAGCGGATGGCGGCATGCCGTATTTGACCATCGATTCGAATTCCTCGGCATTCTTGCCGTGCTTCGACACGCCGGCGTCGGTCCCGAAGGCGATCTTCACGCCCGCGGGATAGGTCTTGCGCAGCGACTGCCCGGTGATCCCGATGCGCCACTTGATCTGCCCGAGAACGCGCGGCGGATACGCGTTGGGGTCCGCATTGAGCCGCTCGATATAGCCATTCACGGTGGACAGGGTCGGCACGTAATAGGCGCCTGTCCGCTTGAACAACTTGATCGACTCATCGTCCATCTCGGTGCCGTGTTCGATCGAATCCGCACCAGCCGCCAGCGCCGCGTTCACACCGGCGACGCCATGTGCGTGGACGGCGACCTTGCGGCCATACATGTGCGCGGTGTCCACCAGTGCCTTCACCTCGTCGGGGAACACCATCAGTGCGCGACCGGTGCCCGAATTTACGCCGCCGGTCGTCGCAATCTTGATCACATCGACATGGCGGCGAATCTGCACGCGCACCGCGCGGCGGCAATCATCGGCGCCGTCGCAGACATTATCCTCGGTCAGGCCGCCAGCGAGGTGGTCATTGATGTCTGTGCGATTGTCCATGTGCCCGGCGGTCGTCGAGATCGACATACCGGCATCGATGATCCGCGGTGCGAGTACGGTCCCGTCGGCCACCGCATCGCGCAGGGCGAGCGTCGCGCCGGTCGAGTCGCCCAAGTTACGCACCGTCGTGAAGCCCGCGAGCAGAGTCTTGCGCGCGTTGGCCAGCGCCCGGAAGGCCGTCTGTGCATCCGAACTGCGCACCGCTTCGACGAGCGAGGCGTTGCCGCCGGCATCGGATTCGAGATGAACGTGGCTGTCGATCAGCCCCGGTAGGACGAAGCGCGTCGATTGATCGATCAACCGGACGCCCGCGGGTGGCGGGATCAATCCCGCCCGCACCTCGGCAATGCGGCCGCCGCGAATGATCAGCGTCGACGGACCTCTCGGTGCCTTGCCGGGCTGATCGAGCAATCGCCCGGCATGAACCCAGGTTTCAACTGCTGCCGTCTGGGCATGGCTGGCGGTGCCGATCGCAAGGATCGCGGCGGAAGCGAGGAGCAAGATGCGCATGATCGCACCCTAACCGCGCCGACGCGCCTGTCGAGTGATCAGCCGGTCAGCTTGTCGAGCTTGGCCTGCATCGCCGCGAGTTGCGCCTTGAGATCGGCGACCTCGTCGACCGCGGCAGGCTCCGGCGCAGCATCCTTCGGTCGCGATCCCGGCACGAATGCACTGGTGGCGGCTTCGAGCATCGCCATGTTGCGCTTGGCGATCTCGGCGAACGGCCCGCCTTCGAACGCGCCCTTCATCGCATCGTGAAACTGCGCCTGGTTGCGGCGGAACGCGGTCATCGACGCTTCGAGATATTGCGGCACCAGCGCCTGCATCGAGTCACCGTACATCGCGATCAGCTGGCGGAGGAAGTTCGGCGGGAGAAGCGTTTCACCGCGGCTTTCCTCGTCCATGATGATCTGGGTTAGAACACTATGGGTGATGTCCTCGTCGGACTTGGCGTCGAGCACCTTGAAGTCGCGTCCCTCGCGGGTGAGCTTCGCGAGATGGTCCAGGGTGATGTAGCTCGACGACTCGGTGTTGTAGAGGCGGCGGTTCGCGTATTTCTTGATAATTACGGGCGCTCGGCCCGCCTTCGGTGTCACGGCCACGGATGCGCCCCCAGATTTTGCTGCGTTGCCGCAATGCTAATGCTGCGCGTGGTGCGGCGCAACATAACGATTCAGCGCACGCTACGACGTTGCAGATTTATCACGCCATTCGCGGACAAATCGCCCTCCGAGCCCGGTGAGCAACTCGTATTGGCTGAGGTCCGAGGCGGCCGCCGATTGCGGCAGTGCATAATCGAGGCCCACCCAATCGCCCTCCCGCAGCGCGGGCTGGCGCGACACGTCGATCGCGACCAGATCCATCGACACCCGCCCCAACAATGGCAGCGCGCCGTCCTCCGCAGCCCCGATGCCAGCGAAAGAGCGCAGATAGCCATCGCCATAGCCGACATTGAGGATCGCGACGTCGGTGTCCGTCGCCGCGGTCCACGTCGCGCCATAGCCGACCGTTTCGCCCGCCGGCACGCGGCGACGCTGCACGATCTGGGCCTCGGGAAAGGCGACCTGGGCGATGCAACCGGCAGCCTCGGCGCGAGGCACGCCGCCATAAAGGGCGAGGCCCGGCCGGGTCAGGTCGAACGCATAGTCACTGCCCAGACAAACGCCGGCGGAATTGGCGAGGCTGTATCGCCGCGCACCACGCTGCAGCGCGGCGAACTGGTCGCGCTGCCGCACATTCATGTCGCTGTCTTCGTCGGCGCAGGCGAGATGGCTCATCAGCGTATCGACCTCGAGGCCGTCGAGAGCGCCCGCCTGTTCGGGGCGCAGGCCGAGCCGATTCATCCCCGTGTCCATCATCGCGTCGCAACTGCGCCCCGTGTTGCGCCATCGGGCCGCCTGCTCGGGGGAATTGATCACCGGCCGTGCGACGTGTCCGGCAGCAAGATCCATATCCTCGGCGCGCGGGCCATGGAGCACGCTGAGGCTGCATCCTTCAGGCAGCGCGCCCAACTCAACCGCCTCGGCGTAGGTGGCGACGAAGAAGTCGCGGCAACCTTCGCGGGCCAGACGCGCAACCACAGCGCGGGCGCCCAAACCATAGCCGTCCGCCTTGACCGCTGCGCCGCACGCCGCGCGCCCGCTTCGCTCCGCCAGCCAGCGCCAGTTCGCGGCAAGAGCGTCGCCATCGAGGCGCAGGCGGAGCGGCCGGGACATGGGTGACTTAGTGCTCGAGCGGCTTGTGTGCGGTTTCGGGGAGCCAGATCAGGCTGACGATGAACGCCATGGCGACGATCGCTACGGTGTACCACAGCCCGGCGTAGGGATCACCCGTCCGCACGACGATGTATTGCGAAATGAATGGCAGGAAACCGCCGAAATAGCCCGAACCGATATGATAAGGCACCGACATCGAGGTGTAGCGGATGCGGGCAGGGAACATTTCGACGAGGATCGCCGCGACCTGGCCATAGGTCATCGCGCTCAATCCAACCATCAGCGCCACCGCGAGGATGATCAGCAGCGGCCGTTTTGCCGCCGGATCGGCGACTTCGGGATAGCCGGCCGCCTTGAACGCCGCGGCATAGGCCTTGTCGTCGAAGCCCGCGATGCGTGATTGGCCAACGGTGAGGGCGAGGTTTTCAGCCTCGACTTTCTTGTACCGCACGCCGCGTTTGGCCAGCCAGGCCAGCGCCTTGGCGCACGGCTCGGTCTGCTTGGCCGCGAAAATCGAGAAATCGCAGTTGGGCAGTTCGACGCGAACCGGATTGGATGCAGTGGCGGCTTCGAGCGCGGGGTTGGCCGCATTGGCCATCATGTGAAATATCGGGAAGGTCAGCAACATCGACAACGCGTAGCCGATGAGCAGCAACCGCTTGCGCCCCATTCGGTCACTCAATGCGCCGAACGCCCAGTAAAGCGGCGCGGCAATCCCCGCGCCCACCGCCATGTAGAGAAGCGCTTCTTCTTCCGGGACGCGCGCAGTCCCTTGAAGGAAATAGAGCGTCCCGAACTGCGAGGTGTAATAGATGACCGTCAGCCCTGCCGCGACGCCAAACAGGGCGACAAGTACGCGGCCGAGATTGCCCGGCGCCTGCAAGCTGTCCATGAACGGGTTTTTCGAAGTGGTGCCCGCTTCCTTCATCGCGCGGAACACGGGGCTCTCGCTCAGTTTCAGGCGGATGTAGAGCGAGACTGCGAGCATCGCGAGGCTGGCCGCGAACGGGATGCGCCAGCCCCAGGCTTCGAACTGTTCGGGGGTCGTCGCATGGCGACTGAGCAGAACGACGATCACGGCAAGCAGGAAGCCGCCCGCGACGGACATCTGGATGAAGCTGGTGTGGCGGCCGCGCTTACCCTCAGGCGCGTGTTCGGCGACGTAGATTGCCGCGCCGCCATATTCGCCGCCGAGTGCCAGTCCTTGCAGCAGGCGCAGCCCGACCAGCAGCATGGGTGCGGCAATGCCGGCCGCAGCAAAGGTCGGCAGAAAGCCGATCGCGGCAGTGGCCAGGCCCATCAGCGTGATGGTGACGAGGAAGGTGACCTTGCGCCCCAGCCGGTCACCGAACCATCCGAACAACAAGGCTCCCAAGGGCCGCACGCCGAACCCGGCGCCGAAAGCCGCGAGGCTGGCAAGCGTTGCGGCAGTCGCGTCCCCGGCGGGGAAAAACAGCTTGCCGAGCAATGCCGCAAGGATGCCGTAGACGAAGAAATCATACCATTCGAACACCGTGCCCAGCGCCGAGGCGGTGATCACCAACCGCGTGCTTGGCCGCTTTTCGGCATTCGCTTCACTCATCGCCACCCAACAGGCCTCCCCGCCTCAATGTCCATCCCGGTGGTAACGACCGGAAAGCGTTAGGCAAAGGCCCAGCGGAGAGTGGCGGCCATGCTGCCCGCGGCGGCGCGGACCAGCGGGCGGGTGACGGCCGGTGTCGCGAAGCCGTGCATCGCGCGCGCCCAAGGCGGCAGCAGGTCGATCGCAGCGGCAAAGACCATCGCCTGCACCGGACCGAGCGAGGCCTGTGTCGCCTGTCGTTCCAGAAGAAACCGCGCCACTTCGCGGGTCCGGATGTCGGCCGCGAGATATGGCCGTTGCTGCTCGATATACAGGCGCGTTGCGGCATGGGTTTCGGGGGCGGGATCGGCGCCCAGTGCGCGGCCGATTTGTGCCGCCTGCGCGAAATAGGCGTCGCGATCGTCCAGTGTCATATGCGGGTGACCATAGCGCAGCCAGGCTTCCAGGAAGCACCACGTCTCCGTGGCGTGGACCCAGGCCAGCGCGGCGGGATCGGTGGCTTGATAGGACGTCCCGTCGGGCAGCGTCCCATCAATCGCTTCATGGATGCGGCGGACGCGGGCGATGGCCGCCTCGGCCTGGCCGCGCTCGCCATAGGTTGTGACGGCGATGAACCGCGCGGTGCGGCGCAAGCGGCCGAGCGTGTCCTCGCGAAAATTGCTGTGATCCCACACCCCGGCGAGAACTTGAGGATGGAGCATCTGCAGGAACAGTGATGCGACCCCGCCGATCATCATTGTCGTGACGTCGCCATGGACGCGCCAGATGACACTATCCGGCGGGAAGAGTGCATCCGACGACCGTTCGAGCGGCCCCTGCCCCTTGCTCTGATCGTGAAACGTCGCGCGGACGCGGCCGATCAGGAAGGCTTTGACGGGGTTGGGTGACATCCCGCTAGAATAAGCGTCCGCCATCGGGGATGCGATGGTCCGGCGAAAATAAGACGACCGCGCCGTCCGCATCGGGAAAGCCGAGCGTCAGGACTTCGGACATGAACTTGCCGATCTGACGCGGCGGGAAGTTGACCACCGCCGCAACCTGCCGCCCGACGATCTGCTCCGGGGTGTAGTGGACGGTGAGCTGCGCGCTCGATCGCTTGCGGCCGATTTCGGGGCCGAAATCGATGATCAGCTTGATCGCGGGTTTGCGCGCCTCGGGATACGGCTCGGCCTCAACGACGGTGCCGACACGGATGTCGACGCGCTCGAAGTCGTCATAGGCGATCGTCCGCGTTTCAATCGCCACCGCCACCGCCTCCACCATCGCCGCCACCGTCCGCTGCGTTGCCTGCGTCGCCCAAGGCATCGCTGGCCGTCGCGCCGCCCCCGGCGAAGTCGCCGCCGCCGCCGAGGGACATTGAGGATGCCTCCGAGGGACCGCTAGCTGCGGTCGCGTCGGTCCAGATCGCATCCGAACTGCCGCTATGGCCTCTCGCGCGGGCGCTACCCGATTGGCGTCGTTGAGAATGGCCATACGCATAGATGGCAACGAGCACGAAGGCAGTTGCCAACAAGACTAGCACCACCGTTAATTCCATCGCCCCGCGCCTTACTCCACCGTCACCGACTTCGCCAGATTGCGCGGCTGATCCACGTCGGTCCCCTTGGTCACCGCTACATGATATGCCAGCAGCTGGATCGGCACGGCGTAGACCAGCGGCGCGATCAGCGGGTGGACCGTGGGCATTTCGATCGTCGCCATGGCGTCACTGCCAGCTTCGGCGAGGCCGGCGGCGTCGGAAATCAGCACGACCTTGGCACCGCGTGCCATGGCTTCCTGCATGTTGCTGACGGTCTTTTCAAACAACGGCCCGCCGGGCGCGATGACGATCAGCGGCACGGCTTCGTCGATCAGCGCAATCGGGCCGTGCTTCATTTCGCCCGAGGCGTAACCCTCAGCATGGATGTAGCTGATTTCCTTGAGTTTCAGCGCACCTTCGAGGGCCAACGGATAATCCGGGCCGCGGCCGAGATAAAGCACGTCGCGCGCCGCGGCGATGATATGCGCCATCGCTTCGATGTCCGCATCGTGCGCGAGCGCGGCGTTGATCGCGGCAGGCGCTTCTTCCAGCT
>DATJIN010000047.1:0-28768 GCA_035493275.1 Sphingomonas sp.
GCTGAAGGATGCGATGCCGGCGATCGTCAACACGCCCGAAATGCGCTTCCAAGTCGATGAAAGCCGCAAGTTCGCGGTGGTGGACGAAGTGCTTGCACGCCTGGAAGCGGCTGGCGCCACGGTTGACCGCACCGACGGCGCGCGCGTCAACACGGCCGATGGCTGGTGGCTGCTCCGTGCGTCGAACACGCAGGACGTGCTCGTGGCCCGCGCCGAAAGTGGCGACCAAGCCGGGCTCGACCGCCTCGTCGCCCAGATTGACGATCAACTCTCAGCATCCGGCCTCGCCCGCGGACCGCAGGCGGCGCACTGATGCGCTGGCCGCTCGCCGCGCTGGCGCTCCTCGCGAGTGCCGCGCCGGCGCAGCGGCCCACCTCGGCTGAACGTCAGGCTGCGGACACAGTCCGGCGCATTGGCCAGCTTGATCGCAAGGGTCCAAAACTCGGCGCGGTGATCGCGTTGACACCCGATTGGCGCGCACAGGCGCGGACAATAGACCGGCAGCCCGTAACCGGCCCGCTCCACGGCCGCCCGATCCTGATCAAGGACAATATCGAGACGCGCGAACTCCCGACCACCGCGGGGTCGCTCGCGCTGGCGGGCAACCGCACCGGGCAGGACGCGCCGCTGGTCGCGCGGCTGCGTGGCGCGGGCGCGTTGATCCTAGGAAAAACCAATCTCAGCGAATGGGCCAATTTCCGCTCGACGCGCTCGATCAGCGGGTGGAGTGCGACGGGCGGCATCGTGCGCAACCCGTACGCGCTAGATCGCACCGCCTGCGGCTCATCCTCGGGCAGCGCAGTGGCGGTGGCGGCAGGCCTGGCCTGGGGCGCGATCGGTAGCGAGACCGACGGCTCGATCACGTGCCCGGCGTCGATGAATGGGGTCGTCGGCCTCAAATCGACACAGGGGCTGATCAGCGGCGCGGGGATCGTGCCGCTTAGTCACAGCCAGGATACCGCCGGCCCGATCGCTCGCACCGTCCGCGACGTCGCCGAACTGCTCGGCGTGATTGCCGAGGGGCCCCACAGGGTGGATTACGCCACCGGCCTTGGCGCGGGTCTCAAGGGTGTCCGCATCGGCGTCCTCCGCCGTGTCGGTCCCAATCCGGCGATGCCGCCGCTGTTCGATGCTGCGATCGAAAAGCTGCGCGCCGCGGGGGCCGAGCTCGTCGACATCCCCGATTTTCCTCAGCCCGCCGGCCTCGGTGATGCCGAAACCATCATCCTGCTGACCGACTTCAAGGTCGATCTCGACGCCTACCTCGCCAAGGCGCCGTCCGCGGTCACCCCCCGCGACCTCGCCGCGCTGATCGCCTTCAACGATGCCAACCGCGCGCGCGAAATGCCGTATTTCGGGCAGGAACTGTTCGTGCAGGCGCAGGCTACCAAGGGGCTCGACGATCCCGCCTATCGCGCCGCCAAAACCAAGGCGGCAGGGGCCGGCAACACGCTCGACACCCTCTTCGCCAAATACCGCGTGGCGATGATCGTCCAGCCAACCACCGGCCCGGCCTATCCGATCAATCCGGTGCAGGGCGACAAGGGCGAGGGGCCGAGCGCGTCGCAGCTTCCTGCTATGTCGGGCTATCCGCACCTTACTGTGCCGATGGCGCAGATTCAGGGATTGCCGGTGGGCCTGAGCTTCATCGGCCCGAAATGGAGCGAGGCGGCGCTGCTCGCGGCGGGCGCGGCGTTCGAAACGCAGCGCGGCCCGTTGCCCGGCCCGACCTATCGCGCGACCGTGCCCGTCGATTAATCGGGAAAGGTCGCGCCGAGCTCGATCAATTCCTGCCGCACGTGCAGCGCGGCGACCGCGATCCGCGTTTCGCGCAGGAACAGCACCATGCCGCTCGCCAGCAGCAGCACCGCCACGACGAACATTGCCGCGACATAACGCGAGAAATCGTAGCGAATCAGCTCTTCGGCGAACATCATGATCACCAGCACGCACACCGTCAGCCCGCTGGCGGTACACAGATAGATTGCGCGGCTGGCGAGGCTCATGCGTTTTTCGAGCACGCGCAGCTCCTTGATCAACTGAGCGCGGTCTTCAGGCTGCGCCTCGGCCACCTGCGGCTCGAGCAAGCGCGCACGATCGACCACGCGGGCGAGACGACCGGCGATGACGTTCATGAAGGCGCCGATCCCGGCGAGGAAGAACACCGGCGCCGTCGCCTGCTGGATGGTTTCGGGGATCGAGGCGTTGGTGAAAATGCTGGCGGGCATGGACGGCAGGCTAGGCATGCGCAGGCTGGCGGGCAAGGCGCGCGGCGTTCACCGGCAGCGGCTCAACGCCGCATCGATCGCCGTCGGCGCTCCGCGCAAGACATAAATCTCGAACCCCGCGCGCGAGCGAACCGTCATGGTCTGACCGCCGCGCAGCGCATCGATTGCCGCCGGATCGCCGGTGCTCGCGAAGCCGCCACTGACCGCCAAGGCGTATGACCGCCCACCAACGATCAGCGTGGCATGGCCGTCGCGCGGGATCCGGCCCAGTTTGAACGTCAGCATCGGCACACGGCCCGGCGCCGCGGCTAGGGCGGCAAAAGGCCGCGCCGTCGTCGTCGTCTTGCGCACCGGCTCGGCCACCGCGCGGCAGACCTTGCCGTCCTGATAGGCGGCCCAGCCGCCCTTGACCGCGAGCTGCGCAGCGGGCGCCGCCGAGCCGCACAGGAGCAGCGCCGTGGCGAGCCTAATTTGCACCGCTGCCCGTCACGACGATCGTTTCCCGGCCATTCTCGATCATCGCGACCGAGCCTTGCGGCAGGCGCGGCGCGACAATCGTGCCGCACACGGGATGCGGCCGGCCGCCGACAAGCAGGCCGCGCAAAACCTGGCTCGAGGCGCCGTGCATGACGATCAGCCGGTCGCGGGGTGCGGTCTGGTCCGCGATCCAGGGGGTGAGCCTCCCCGCCACCGCGGCGTAATCCTCGCCGTCCGGTGCTGTACGGACGAACACGTCCAAGTCGCGATCGAAGATCGCGCCGTGTTCGGCCTCGATCTCCGCATAGGGCTTGCCGTCCCAACCGCCCATGCCAATTTCCGCCAGCCGCGCGTCCTGATGTGCCTCGTGCCAATCGAGTTCGAGATGCTCGGCGATGATCGCCAGCGTCTGGAGTGCGCGGCCGGTGGGTGACGACCACAATTCGAGCGGTGGTTTTTTTCCGAGCAATGCGGCCAGATCCGCGCCCATTTTTTCCGCCTGCGCCATACCCGCGCGGGTCAAGGGCGTGTGCAACAATGCCCCCTGCATGCGCTTCGCGCTGTTGAACACGGTCTCGCCGTGGCGTGCGATGAACGCCTTGCCGGATAACTGAATCATCGATGAACCCTTTGCCGCTTGTGGCGCGAATGCAACACCCCGTCTTGTTGCCTGAGGTTCATGCAACAACGCGGTTTCCCGCCCATTTAGCCCCCCGTCCCCGGCAACGGGGCTGAATGCAAGGAGCCTACCAATGACCAAGTTTTTCACCGCCGCGCTCGTCGCTACGACGGCGCTGTCCGCCCCCGCTTTTGCCCAAGGTTCCGACCCGGCGCCGTTCACCGGCCCGCGCGTTGAAGCTGTTGCCGGCTGGGATCGTGTCCAGGGCGGTGGCGAGCACAAAAACGGCGTGAGCTATGGCGGCGCCGTCGGCTATGACTTCCAGGCCGGTGGCGCTGTCCTCGGCATCGAAGCCGAAGGGACCGGATCGAGCACGAATTCGTGCGGCGGTGCCGGCACGGTCGCTGATCCCAAGGTCTGCCTCAAGGCTGGTCGCGATCTGTATGCCGGTGGCCGCGTCGGCGCCATCGTCGGTGACAACACGCTGCTCTATGCCAAGGCGGGTTACACCAACGCGCGCGTCCGTCTGACCTCGTATGACGGCACGACCACTTCGACGCTGACCGGCAAGAACCTCGACGGCGTTCGCGTCGGCGCGGGCGTCGAGCACAATTTCGGCGGCGCCTATGGCAAGGTCGAGTATCGTTACTCGAACTATCAGGACGGCGTAGCCCGTCATGGCGTGGTCGCGGGCGTCGGCGTCCGCTTCTAACCGCACCTGACCCACAATATGCTGTGGAGAAGAGGGTCGGGGCGCTTGCCCCGGCCCTTTTTTCTGTCCATGAGTCCTGCGGGTTCACGCCACGGGGAATGGGCAGCCAAATGAAGGCGACAATCGAACGCGCGACGCTCCTCAAGAGCCTCGGCCATGTCCAGTCGGTGGTGGAGCGGCGCAATACCATTCCGATCCTCAGCAACGTGCTGATCGAAGCCAGTGAAGACGGCACGATCAAGCTGATGGCGACCGATCTCGACCTGCAGGTGCTCGAGACGATTGAGGCGCAGGTCGATCAGCCGGGCGCGACGACGATTTCGGCGCACACGCTGTTCGATATCGCGCGCAAGCTGCCCGAAGGATCGCAGGTTTCGCTGAGCGCAGCGGAAGGCAAGATGCAGGTCGTCGCCGGGCGGGCGCGCTTCAACCTGCAGACGCTGCCGCGCGATGATTTCCCGGTGATCGCGGAAGGCGATTTGCCGACCAAGTTCGCGCTGCCCGCGGCAACGCTGCGCCAGATCATCGACAAGACGCGCTTCGCAATTTCGACCGAGGAAACGCGCTATTACCTGAACGGCATCTTCTTCCACGTCGCTGATGATGTGCTGAAAGCTGCGGCGACGGACGGCCACCGCCTCGCGCGCGTCACCGTGGCGCGTCCTGACGGCGCCGAAGGGATGCCCGACGTGATCGTGCCGCGGAAATGCGTGCAGGAATTGCGCAAGCTGCTCGACGAGATTGACGGTACGGTCGAAGTCTCGCTGTCGAACACCAAGATCCGCTTCGATCTGGGCAGCGCGGTGCTGACCTCGAAACTGATCGACGGCACCTTCCCCGATTATAGCCGGGTCATCCCCACGGGGAACGACAAGTTGCTCAGGATCGACCCCAAGAGCTTCGCGCAGGGCGTCGATCGCGTCGCCACCATCGCCAGCGAAAAGACCCGCGCGGTCAAAATGACGCTGGACCGTGACCGCATCACGCTGTCGGTGACCAGCCCGGAAAATGGCACTGCGGCCGAAGAAGTCCCGGGCGAATATTCGGCGAGCGGCTTCGAAATCGGCTTTAACGCGCGCTATCTGATGGACATCCTCGCGCAGATCGAGGGCGACAATGTCGAAGTTCATCTCGCCGATGCCGCCGCGCCGACGCTGATCCGCGAGAACGACAAGGCCGCGGCGCTGTACGTCCTCATGCCGATGCGGGTGTGACCGGACAGGCGAAGTTCAAGTTCGCGCGCTAAAGGCGGCGCATGATCTCGAAATACTTGCTCCCGCTCGCGGTGATCGCCGCGCCGGCCCTCGCCCAGGAATCCGACCTTGCACTGGTCCAGTCGCATTTGCGCGGGGTGCAGACGATGACTGCGGGCTTTGCCCAGACCGACCGCGCGGGGAAGACGCTGACGGGTACGTTGACGCTCAAACGGCCCGGCCGGATCCGCTTCCAATATGGCAACAGCGTGCCGATCCTCGTCGTGGCGGACGGCAAGTCGCTGTGGTTCATCGATTATTCGGTGCGGCAGGTGTCGCGCTGGCCGATCGGCGGATCGCCGTTGGCGGTGCTGCTCGATCCCAATGCTGACATTTCGCGCTACGCGAAAATCATCCCGTCGTCCGATCCGCGCGTCGTGCTCGCGCTGGTCAAGGATCCCAAGCGGCCGCAATTCGGCGCGATCACCCTGGCCTTCGCGCGCGAGGCGACGGCGCCGGGCGGTCTTCGAATGCAGGGCTGGGTCGCGCTCGATGCGCAGAATAATCGGACAACCGTTGTGCTGAGCAATCAGCGTTTCAACGCCGCGATCGACGATGGGGCGTTCAAGTGGCGTGATCCGCGGCAGGCCGGGCCGCGCAAATAGCCCGAAAATGATTCGGCCCCCACTCCGGGGGCTTGGAGCGGGGGCCGACCAGT
The DNA here is from genome assembly GCA_035493275.1 of Sphingomonas sp. Classification (GTDB taxonomy): domain Bacteria; phylum Pseudomonadota; class Alphaproteobacteria; order Sphingomonadales; family Sphingomonadaceae; genus Sphingomonas_O. The sequence continues at coordinate 5,948 of DATJIN010000047.1, forward strand.
CGTTCGTCACGCTGGCGTGGGCCGCTCCGGGGGACGGGTAACAGGGGGAAAACCCGTCACGCTCCGGCGCGATCCACGCCTTGGGAACTAGGGCTGCGTTCCTGTCGCGAAACTGAACGGAACGGCAGGACGAGCTAAACTTCAGTCCTATGGTGGGAATTTGCGCGCGAATTGGCTTTGCGCGCCGCCTTCCCTAAGTCGGCTTCCGTGAAGATCGCCTCCTGGAACATCAACTCGGTTCGCTTCCGCATCGAGATCGTCGAGCAATTCCTGCGCGAGGAAGCGCCCGACGTGCTTTGTCTACAAGAGACCAAGGTGATCGACGGCGACTTCCCCGAAGCGCCATTCCGTGCGCTGGGCTATGATCACATCATCAAGCACGGTCAGCGGATGCATCACGGCGTTGCGATCATTTCGCGCGTACCCGTCGAAGAGGATGATCGCTTCGACTGGCAGGCCAATCAGGAAGCGCGGCATGTCGGCGTGCGCCTGCCAAACGGGGTGCGTCTCGAAAACGTCTACGTCCCCGCGGGCGGCGACGTGCCCGACCGCGAGGTGAACCCCAAATTCGGCCAGAAACTCGATTTCGTGGCGCGGATGACCGAATGGGCCAAAGGTCTGCAACACCCGACGATCCTCACCGGTGATTTCAACATCGCCCCACTCGAATGCGACGTGTGGAGCCACAAGCAGTTGTTGGGCGTGGTCAGCCACACACCGATCGAGGTGGCTGCGCTGGCCGAATTGCAGGCAGCGCATGACTGGGTCGATCTCGGGCGGCACTTCATTCCCGCGCCGCAGCGCAATTTCACCTGGTGGAGCTATCGCGCCAAGGACTGGACGGTCGGGGACCGCGGGCGGCGGCTCGATCACATGTGGGCTAGCCGCGCCGTCGCCGAAAAAGCCTCCGCACACCGCGTGTGTGAGCCGTGCCGCTCATGGCTCAAGCCATCGGATCACGTCCCGCTCGTCACCGAGTTCGCGTTCTGAGCCGCGACGTCGCCCGCGCGATTGACGCGCTGCGGCGCGGCTGGCCGATACGCGTCGGCAATCTGGTGCTGCTCGCCATCGAGACGGCGGACGATGACGCCATGACGTCATTCGCGCCCTCGGGCGTGCTGCTGTCGGCCAGCCGCGCGGCGACACTCAAGCTGACCAATCAGATCGAGGCGGCAGGCGATGGCGTGCTGGTCGATTGGGTATCGTGGCTCGACCTGAACGGCGCACGGGCATTGGCCGATCCGGCGCTCGATCTCTCAACGCCGCTCAAGGGGCCGTTTCGCGTGGCGTCGGTGGTCGATCCCGAAGCCGCCAGCGCCGTACTCGAGCTCGCACGGCTGGCTGGGCTGCTGCCCGCCTTTCTGGTCGGCGCGGGTGAGGCCGAACTTGCCGTCACCGCCGCCGCTATCCGCGCCTATGAATCCCCCGACGCGCTGCGCATTGTCAGCCGCGCGAAGCTGCCAATCGCGGAATTCGAAGGTGCGACGATGGTCGCATTTCGCGGGCGCGATGCGGGGCAGGAGAATGTCGCCTTGGTCATCGGCGAACCGAACGGCAGCGTGCCGCTCGTCCGCCTCCACAGCGAATGCCTCACCGGCGACGTGTTCGGCAGCCTCAAATGCGATTGCGGCCCGCAACTGCACCAGGCGCTGCGCCTGATCGCCGAGAGTGGTTGGGGCGTGCTGCTCTATCTGCGGCAGGAGGGGCGCGGCATCGGGCTGATCAACAAGTTACGCGCGTACCAGTTGCAGGATCAGGGATTCGACACAGTCGATGCGAACCTCCGCCTCGGCCTGCCCGTGGACGCGCGCGGCTATGCCATTGCCGCAAAAATGCTGGCGCTGCTCGGGCAGGACAGCGTGCGGTTGCTGACCAACAATCCGGCCAAGGTCAGTGGACTGCAAGCGGCGGGGATCAGCGTCACCGAACGCGTGCCGCACAGTCTCCAGGCCAATCCGCACAATGAAGTTTACCTCGCCACGAAGCGGGTGCGAACGGGGCACGACCTTTAAGACCGGATAGGCCGGGCACCGGTTCGCTCAGGCAAGCAGCGTCGAAAGTTCGCTGAAGCTATGAGCGACCTCAATCACACCGCGCTCGCGCAGGCGGTCGGCATGGCCGTGGCGGCAATGCCGGCCCGCAGCGAACCCGATGACGCGCGCGCCCGAGGCCAGCGCACCGATCACACCGACCACCGAATCCTCGATGATTACGCAGTCGCCGATCGGCACGCCGAGTTGGTCGGCGGCGTGGCAATAAATGTCGGGGGCAGGTTTGCCGCGGCTGACATGTTCGCGTCCCGAATAAACGTGCGGCTCGAATCGCTCGCGCACATCCAAATGATCGAGGTGCGCACGCAACCAGTGCGTCGTGGACGACGAGGCAACAGCGATCGGTAGATCGGTCGGCAGTGCACGCACGAAATCGACGGCCCCGGCAACCTCGGCGACGCCTTCGGCCAGCACGCGCGCATCCTCGGCGCGGCGCGCTGCCACAAAACCCTCGGGTATGCCCGCGCCGGTATGGCGCGCCACCGCATCGAGAAAATCCGCGCCGCCGAGTCCGGTGAACGCGTCGAGCGCCTGTTCGATGGTCGTCGGATGGCCGAGCCCGGATAGGGTCGTCGCGATCTGCTGCGCTGAAATGTGCTCGCTTTCGATCAGCACGCCGTCGAAGTCGAAGATGATGGCTTGAACGTTCATCGCGTGCCGGTGCTCATCGTTTGCCGAAAAGGGCCGTGCCGACCCGGACATGCGTCGCGCCGATTTTCACCGCGGTCTCGTAATCGCCCGACATGCCCATGCTGAGCTGCGTCAGCCCGTGATCGTCGGCAAGTTTGGCCAACAGCGCGAACCATGGTGCGGGCTCGAGCCCTTCGGGCGGCACGCACATCAGTCCGCTGACCGACAGACCGGCGTCGCGGGCCCTGTCGAGAATCGCAGGCAGATCGCTCGGTGCGCAGCCGCCTTTCCCCTCTCCCCCTTCCAGATTGACCTGGATGAAGCAGTCAAGGCGCTTGTCCTGCTCGGCCATCGCCTTGGCCAAGGCAGCGATCAGCGAGGGACGGTCGACCGAGTGAATGACGTCGAACAGCGCGACCGCCTCCGCCGCCTTGTTCGATTGCAGTTGGCCGACGAGGTGCAACCGCGTCGCGGGAAACTGGTCGCGCAGTTCAGGCCATTTCGCCGCGGCCTCCTGCACCCGATTCTCGCCGAAATCGCGTTGCCCGGCGAGAAGCAGCGGGCGGATCGCTTCTGCGGGGTGTGTCTTGCTGATTGCGATCAGTGTCACGTCATCAGCTTTGCGCCCCGCAAGCTCCGCGGCGCGGGCAATCGCGGCGCGGACGTCACTGAGGCACTGTTCGGCTTCGGGCATGGCGGCGCTATAGCCGCACGATGCGCCGCCGCCAGACCCTGCCGCGATTGTGGCTCATTACCGACCCGCGCGGCGGCGATCCGGTGACGCTGGCAAAGCGCCTGCCGCGTGGTAGCGGCGTGGTGTTCCGCCATTTCGACTTGAAGCCGAAAAAGCGCGCGAAGCTGTTCGCCCGGCTCGATCGGATCGCAAACCGGCGCGGGCTGGTGCTGCTGGTGGCCACCGAACCCGATGCGCGGGGCCGCTGGTGCGCCGTCGATTCCGCGACTGGCCTGCTCGTCAGGACCGTGCACAATCGCCGCGAATACATCGCCGCGTGGCGCGAGGGTGCGGATTGCGTGTTCGTCTCACCGGTGTTTGCCACGCGTTCGCACCCAAAGGCGCGTCCGCTCGGGCCCGTACGGTTGGGGCTGATGCTCGACGGACGCCTGCCCGCGATCGCGCTTGGCGGGATGAGCGCGAAAAACTTTCTGCGGCTAAGTGGGCTCAATCTTTACGGCTGGGCCGGGATCGACGCGTTTAGAACTTGAAGGCAGTCCCGACGTAAACCGCTTGGCTGTCGCGCACCGCATCGTTGCGCACGGTCAGACGGTCGCGATCCGAAGCGCGGTAACGCACGCCCGCGGTAACATCGAGATTGCGTGTCAGGCGATAGCTGCCACCGACATCGGCCGAATAGCCTGCCGATTCGCCGAGCGCCTTCGCGACCACGCCAGTCGGCTGATCGGCAGCGACGCCAACGCGCGCGGTCCATTTCCTGGTATTGTAGCTGACCCCGAGATCGACGGCCTCGCGGCCGCCCATTACGCCATCGACCTTGGCGACGTCGCCCGACAGCGCGAAACGCTTCCAGCCCACCGCCGCACCCAGATTGTAGGCGACGGGCGCGATACCCACGGCGCCCGGCGTGACGACGCCCAGTGCGGCACGATCCCCGCCCAGCGCCGAACCATCGGCACGCGCGCGCACCGCGACGGTCACCGACCGGCTCAGCCGCACGGTCGAACCGGCAGGGGTGAAGCGCATGCCATTGGCCGTCAGATTATTACGTGCCAGCGCCGCGACGAGGCGCGGATCGGCATCCGCAGGGGTGAACGAGCCCAAACCGCCACGCGCCGACAGCGACACCCGCGGCTTGGCGACAAGGCGTTCGAGGGGCTGGGCGAGCGCGGGCGACAGGGCAAGCGCCAGCAGGCTCGCGCCCGCGGCGGTCATCGCCATCACTGCCTGCCGAACACGCACGACTCGCAATCCCCTGTTCATCTCCAATGACAACATAGGGAAGTCGGTTCCCGCAACCACCCCGACTCTATCGAAAGATAGCCGTTTTTGCCCAAGTGTTGCCCCAACCCCACAGATTCCGCGGGCTTCGGGGCGCTTGGCCTCCGCCGCCCGCGCCGATAACCCACTTCCTAACAACGCCATCGAGCCTTAAGGACAGTTGAATGAAGCTTCGCCCCGCCCAGATCGCCCTCGTCGCCGCCCTCGCCGTTACCGCATTAGCAGCCGGTTGCGCGCGCAATCGCGACCTGCCCAAGGCCGATCTTGCCGCGTCGAACGTGACCCAGATCGGCATCAACGCCTACCTGTGGCGCGCCGCGCTCGACACCGTGTCGTTCGCGCCGCTGCTTCAGACCGATTCCAACGGCGGCGTGATCGTCACCGACTGGTATGTGAATCCCAAGCTCGCGTCGGAGCGCATGAAGCTGACCGTGACGATCCTCGACAAGGATCTCCGTGCCGACGCGCTGCGTGTTGCCGCCAGCCGCCAAATTCTGCAGGGCAGCCAGTGGATCGACGCGCCGGTGCAGGCCGCAACGGTGCAGAAACTCGAAGACATCATCCTGACCAAGGCTCGCGACCTGCGCCGCACCGCCGTCGCGGGATAAAAGGCAGCTTATGAGTACGCGCTTCAACGCGCTCGACGCCGACGCGCGCTGGCAGCAGGTCTGGGCAGAGCGCGAAAGCTTCAAAGCCGGCATGCGCCCCGGCGCCAAGCGCAGCTACATCTTGGAAATGTTCCCCTATCCGTCGGGGCGCATTCATATCGGCCACGTCCGCAACTACACGATGGGGGACGTGCTCGCGCGCTACCATCGGATGACCGGGCATGACGTGCTCCACCCGATGGGGTGGGACGCCTTCGGCATGCCCGCCGAGAACGCGGCGATGGAAAAGGGCGTGCATCCGCGCGGGTGGACGATGGACAACATCGCGGCGATGCGCGCGCAGCTGAAGCGCCTCGGCCTGGCGATCGACTGGAGCCGCGAACTCGCCACCTGCGAACCCGATTATTACGGGCAGGAACAGGCGCTATTCCTCGATTTCTTCGCCGCCGGACTGGTCTATCGCAAGCTGTCGGCGGTCAATTGGGACCCGGTCGACATGACCGTGCTGGCCAACGAACAAGTCATCGACGGGCGCGGCTGGCGCTCGGGCGCGCTGGTTGAAAAGAAGCAGCTGTCGCAGTGGTTCTTGAAGATCACCGACTTTGCCGACGAACTGCTGGACGGACTGGGCGCGCTCGAGCACTGGCCCGACAAGGTTAAGCTGATGCAGGCCAACTGGATCGGCAAGTCGCAGGGTCTGCAGTTCAGTTTCGCCCCCGTCGCACCGTTCGATCAGCCGATCGCGGTATTCTCGACGCGCCCCGACACCATTTTTGGGGCCAGTTTTGTTGCGGTGGCCGCCGATCACCCGGTCGCGCAGGCGGCGGCTGCGAATTCGGCTGACTCCGCCGCGTTCATCGAGCTGTGCAAGGCGGGCGGCACGACTGCTGCCGAGCTGGAAACGGCCGAAAAGCTCGGTTTCGATACCGGCTACAAGGTCGTTCATCCGCTCGATGCCTCGATCGAACTCCCGGTCTACATCGCCAATTTCGTGCTGATGGACTATGGCACCGGCGCGGTGATGGGCGTGCCCGCGCATGACCAACGCGACCTCGATTTTTCGCGCAAATATGGGCTCGAAGTGCGCCGCGTCGTTGCCGATGGCGATGACATCGACCCGGTGTTCGCCGGCGACGAGGCGTACACCGGTCCCGGCGCCCTGGTGAATTCGCAATTCCTCGACGGTATGACCGTCGATCAGGCCAAGGCCGCGGTAATTGTTCGTGCGGAAAGTGAGGGCTGGGGCGAGGGCACCACCGTGTGGCGTCTGCGCGACTGGGGCGTCAGCCGCCAGCGTTACTGGGGCACGCCGATCCCGGTGATCCATTGCGGCAGCTGTGGCGTCGTGCCGGTGCCGCGCGAGCAACTGCCCGTCGTCCTGCCCGATGATGTCAGCTTCGACATCCCCGGCAACCCGCTCGACCGTCATCCGACCTGGAAGCATGTCGATTGCCCGCAATGCGGCCAGCCCGCGACGCGCGAAACCGACACGCTCGATACCTTTGCGGACTCGTCCTGGTATTTCATCCGCTTTGCCAGCCAGCCGGACAATGCCCCGTTCGATCGTGCCGAGGCCGAAAGCTGGCTGCCCGTCGGCCAGTATATCGGCGGCGTCGAGCACGCGATCCTGCATCTGCTGTACGCCCGCTTCTGGACGCGCGCGCTCAAGCATTTGGGCAAGCTCGACATCGCCGAGCCATTCGCCGGGCTGTTCACGCAAGGGATGGTAACGCACGAAACATACCGTTCGACCGACGGCAAATGGCTCGCCCCCGACGAAGTCGAGATCAAGGGCCGCGACGTGTTCACCAAGGATGGCGCCCCCGCCGTTCGCGGCCGCGTTGAGAAAATGTCGAAGTCGAAGAAGAACGTGGTCGATCCCGAACCGATGTTCGACACCTATGGCGCGGACGCAGTACGCTGGTTCATGCTTGGCGATTCTCCGCCCGAACGCGATCTCGAATGGTCCGAAGCGGGCATCGAAGGCACTTGGCGCTTCGGCAACCGCTTGTGGCGCTTGTTTACCATCGAACGTGGCGGCACGGGCGCCGATCCGGTGCTCGATCGGGCCGTCGCGCAGGCCACCGCAGGCATCGCTGAGGATATCGAAGCGCTGCAGTTCAACAAGGCAGTGGCCAAGGTCCACACGCTGACAAATACGGTCGAGAAAGCACCCGAATCCGCGTCGCGCGACACCGCGATCGACACGCTGGTCCGCCTCGTCGCGCCGATGATGCCGCATCTGGCGGAGGAAGCCTGGTCCACGCGCGGGCATGACGGCCTTGTCGCCGATGCGACTTGGCCCGAGGTCGACGCCGCGTTGCTGGTCGAAGACAGCGTGACCATTGCGGTGCAGGTCAACGGCAAGCTGCGCGACACGCTGAGCGCCGCCAAAGCCGCATCGCGCGAGGATTTGGAAGCGATGGCGATGGCCTCGCCCAAGATCGTCACCGCGCTGGCGGGTGCCACGCCGAAGAAAGTGATTGTGGTCCCCGGCCGGCTGGTCAACATCGTCGCATGATGACGCGCGCCGCGCTCCTGCTCATGCCGCTCGCACTTGCCGGCTGCGGCTTGCACCCGCTCTATAGCGGCGGGGAAGGTGGTGTGGTCGCCAACACGCTGCGCCAGGTCGAGGTCGCGCCAATTCCCGGCAAGACCGGCTATCTCGTCCAGGCCGCACTGGTCGACCGGCTGGGCGCGGCGCCGGCGGGCAGCGCGCGTTACCGTCTCGTTGTCACGCTCGACGACGATATCCAAGGCTTTGGCGTCCGCCGCGATCAGGCGGTGACCCGCGAACGCCGCTCGCTGCGCAGCCGTTACCAGTTGGTCGAGGCCGCGAGCGGCGAGACCGTGCTCGACGCCACCGCCGGCTCCGACGCGGGCATCGATGTGGTGTCGTCCGAATATGCCACCGTCGCTGCGGAGGAAACCGCGGTTGAACGCCTCGCCGGGACGATCGCCGATCAAATGGTCGCGCGTATCGGGCTCTACATCACCCGCCAGTCGGCAAAGTGAAGGCGGCCTCGGCCCGGCAGATCGAAGCCGCGCTGGACCGCGCCGACCCCGCGATCCGGCTCTACGTGCTGCACGGTACCGACGATGCGGGGTCGCGCGCGCTCGCGGCTCGCCTGGGCGCGGCGCTGGGCGAGGATGCCGAACGCGTCGACATCGAGGGCGCGACACTCAAAGACGAACCCGGCACGCTGGCGGGCAAAGCCAGCGCGCTGTCGCTGTTCGGCACCAAGCGCTGGATCCGCGTGATTGGCGGCGAGGAATGCTTTCTGGCGGTCGAAGAATTGCTCAACACGGACGCGCAAACCGACCCCGTCGTGATCGTTGCTGGGTCTTTCCGTAAGGATTCCAAGCTCTTACCATTTGCAGAGAGTCACCCAGCTGCACTGGTCCACCGCGGCGCCGTGCCTGAAGGGCGCGACGCGGGCGAGCTCGCCGCGGCGATTGCCCGACCGCTCGGCCTCAAGATCGAACCGCGCATCGCCGAACGACTTGCCGCAATGTGCAACGGCGACCGCGCCCTGATCCAGCGCGAAGCCGAAAAGTTCGCGCTATATCTCGACGCCGCGCCCGATCGCCCACGCGAGCTTGACGACGCAACGCTCGACGCGGTTTCGGCCGATGCCCAGGAGGGCGATCACGCCGCCCTTGTCGAAGCCGCATTCGACGGCAATGCCGCCGGTGTCGCGCGTGAACTGGCACTGCTGGGCGATCTCGGTTCGGGCGCGGTTACAGTGCTCCGCGCCGCCGCCCGGCGCGCGCTGCTCCTCGCCAACCCGCCCAAATGGCTGAAGGGGCCCGAATCCGAAGCGATCCACCGACAGCAACGGTTGTGGCGGCCGGAACGCCTCGCGCGCGTTAGCGAACGGCTGTTTTTCGTCGAGGAGCGACTGAAGGACGGCCGCACCGCCGGTGCGGTGCTGGCTCGGGACGAATTGGTGCAGATCGCCCGCGTCGCCGCGCGCGGGCGTTAAATCCGCTCGCCCGACAGACGCTGACAGATCATATCGAGCTGATCGAGCGTCGCATAATTCACGCTCACGCGGCCGCCCTCGACGCCGCCGTCGATCGTCACCTTGAGACCGAGCACATCACTCAACTGACGCTCGAGCTGTTCGACGTCGGCATCGACCGCTCTGGCCGGCTTGCCGCCCTTGGCTGCCGCACGGCCGTTCTTGGCAACATTCTCGATCTGCCGGACGCTCCAGCCCTTGGCGATCGCCTCATGGGCCAGTTCGAGCGCCGATTCCGCCGGCCGCCCCAACAGAGCGCGCGCGTGACCCATTGTCAGCTTGCCGGCGATGACCAGCTCTCGCAGCGGCTGTTCGGTCTGCGCCGCCACGCGCGACAGATTCGCGACGTGGCTGCGCGATTTCTTGACCGCCTCGGCCACTTCCTCCTGCGTCAGTCCATGCTGGCCCATCAGTTCATTGAAAGCATCGCCTTCCTCGAACGCGTTGAGTTCGGCGCGCTGGATGTTCTCGATCAGCGAGAGTTCGAGGCCTTCCTGCCGTTCGACGTCGCGGATGACGACCGGGATCGTGTCGAGCCGCGCCCGCTGCGCCGCGCGCCAGCGACGCTCGCCGGCGACGATCGAATAGGAATCGCCGCCCATCGGCGTGACGGTGATCGGCTGAAGCAGCCCATGACGACGAATTGAATCGGCAAGCTCGTCAAGCGAGGCCTCATCGAAATGGCGCCGCGGCTGGTTCGGATTACGATGGATCCAGGCGACGGGCAGGTCGCGCAACTGGCCTTCGCCGGAAGCTGCCGCCGCGACCGGAACGTCGCCGAGCAGCGCGGACAAGCCGCGGCCGAGCCCCAGCGGACGGCGTTTCTCGTCGGCCATCAGGCGGCTTCCTTGAGGCGCGGGAGGCGACCGATCACTTCGCGTGCAAGCGCGAGATAGGCTTCGGAGCCGCTGCAGCGCAGATCATAGATCAGTGCCGGCAAACCGTGGCTCGGCGCTTCGGACAAGCGCACATTGCGCGGGATCACCGTGTTGAACACCGTGTCGCCAAGGCAGGCGCGGACATCCTCAGCGACCTGTTCGGTCAGGCGGTTACGCCGGTCGTACATCGTCAGCGCGACGCCGAGAATGTGCAGGTCGCGATTGAGGCCGCCGCGGACACGCTCGACGGTCGAAAGCAGCTGCGACAAGCCTTCCAACGCGAAGAACTCGCACTGCATCGGCACGATGAGGCTCTGCGCCGCGACCAGCGCATTGATCGTCAGCAGCCCCAGCGACGGCGGGCAATCGACAAGCATGATATCCCAACGTGGCGGCGCGGCTGCGAGCGCGTCGGCAAGGCGATGCGTGCGGCGGTCGGCATGCGACAGTTCGACCTCAGCGCCCGACAGATCGACGGTGGCGGGGACCATATCGAGCCGCGGGACCGCACTCGGCATCACCGCCTCGACCAATGTGCAATCGCCCGTGAGGACTTCGTAGGACGAGCGCAGCCGGTCCGGCGCGTAGATACCGAGGCCCGTCGAGGCATTGCCCTGCGGATCGAGGTCGACGAGCAGCACCCGCTGCCCGGTTGCGGCGAGCGCGGTCGCGAGGTTGATCGCGGTGGTCGTCTTGCCGACCCCGCCTTTCTGATTGGCGATCGCGATGCGAATCAATTGCCCCTCCGCCGCACATCCCGCGCGACGACGATGCCGGCGCTGGCATCGGTGCGGCTAGGAACGATTTCGAAGCGACCCTGCCACGTCCGGCGCGCGGTTTCCACCTCTTCCGCCGCCGATCGCCCCTTGGGCAGGACCAGAACCGTATTTGGGTGAGAAAAGGGGCGGGTCATCATCAGTAATTTGTCGAGCGAGGCCACCGCGCGAGCGGTGATCGCGTCGAATTGGGCCGGTTTCACCGCGGCCAATGTTGCCGTAACAATACGAACATCGCGCAGGTCCAGCGTTGCTACCATGCGCTCAAGGAAGGCCGTGCGCAGACGGCGAGGCTCGACGAGAAGGGTCGACGCACCGGTTGCGATCGCGAGGACCAGCCCGGGGAGGCCCGGGCCGCTGCCAATATCGAGCCAAGACTTAGCAGTGGGAGCCAGCGACGCGAGTTGGAGCGAATCCGCTATATGACGCGTCCAGACGTCGGGCACGGAAGTCGCCGCGATGAGGTTTTGCTGTTCATTCTCCGCGAGAAGCAGATCGACATAAGCTGCGAGCCGACCGAATGTTTCACGTGAAACATCCACTCCGCTGATCGCAGCCAGTGTTTCACGTGAAACATTAGCCGAGCTTGTTTCACGTGAAACAGTCATGCGGCGCGTTTGGCGTAAACCATGACCGCAGTCAGTGCCGCGGGGGTGATCCCGGGGATGCGCTCAGCATGCTGCAGCGTGGCCGGGCGGACGCGCTCAAGGCGCTCAATCATCTCGTTGGAGAGGCCGGGTACGTTTGCAAAGGCCACTCGGTCGAGCGCAACATCGCTCCTGGCGCGCTTGGCAAGCTCGGCCTGCATTCGAGCGACATAAGGTGCGTAGGCCACGTCTTCGGCGAGTTCGGCGGCTATGTCGTCGTCAGTGCCGCCTGCCGCCAAGGCTGTGAGGCGGGCGTTGCCAAAGGCAAGCCGATCTTGGCCAAGAAGATTTGCCGCCGCACCGATCGCGTGCAGCCGCGTCGTTGCATTGTCGGCGCGGAGGGCCAGCCGGTGCTCGGCCCGCGCAGTCATCATGCGATAAGGTTCGCTGACCCCCGCGAGCACGAGATCGTCGATCATCACGCCGATATAGCTGGTCTCACGCCCCAGAATCAGCGGCGAGAGGCCGAGGGCATGAGCGGCGGCATTGGCGCCGGCGACCAATCCTTGGGCAGCAGCCTCCTCGTAACCGGTGGTGCCATTGATCTGACCGGCACAATAAAGGCCCACGATATCGCGCACGGCTAGGTCGTGACCAAGGATACGCGGATCGATGTGATCATATTCGACGGCGTAGCCGGGGGCGACGATATCGACGGCCGCGAGGCCCTCGATCGTGCGCAGAAAATCATGCTGGGCATCGACGGGCAGCGAGGTCGAAATGCCGTTGGGGTAAATCAGATGCGTGTCGAGGCCCTCGGGCTCGAGAAAGATCTGATGGCCATCGCGGTCGCCGAAGCGGCGAACCTTGTCCTCGATGGACGGGCAATAGCGCGGGCCGACGCCCTCAATATCGCCCGAATAGAGCGGCGAGCGCCCGGCATTGGCGCGGATGACATCGTGCGTCGCGTGATTGGTCCGGGTGATCGCGCAATGGAGCTGCGGCAAAACACGCTGACTCAGGGGCGACATCGTCCAAAGGTCAGCATCGGACTCCTGGCGGGGCAGACGGCTCCAGTCGATCGTGCGGCCGTCGAGCCGCGGCGGCGTGCCGGTCTTTAGGCGAGCCAGCGGCAGCGCGAGATCGCGCAGTGAATCGGCGAGTGCGGTCGCGGCACGCTCTTCGATACGGCCTCCAGTGAAGCGTTCTTCGCCGCGGAACAGACGCCCCCCGAGGAAGGTGCCGGTGGCAAGGACCACGCTGGGCGCCATCACCGTATCGCCATTGAAGATCGCGCCGCTGACTTGCCCGTTGGCGACCATGAGGGCGCTGGCCTCACCTTCCACAACCGTAATGTTCGGTTCGCGGGCAACCGCCGCGCGAACGTAGGCCCCAAACTGCTTGCGGTCCGCCTGGACCCGCGGCCCCCACACCGCGCGACCTTTCGAGCGGTTAAGCATGCGATAATGAATCGCCGCCGCGTCACTGGCGCGGCCGAGGACGCCGTCGAGCGCGTCGATTTCGCGAACCATGTGACCTTTGCCGACGCCGCCAATCGCCGGGTTACACGACATCGCGCCGATCATCTTGGCATCGAAAGTGGCCAAAGCGACAGACGCGCCGCGACGCGCAGCCGCACAGGCCGCTTCAACGCCCGCATGGCCACCGCCCACAATGATCACTTCAAATTGTTTCACGTGAAACACTATTTTCCGAGGCAAAATCGCGAGAACAGTGCGTCGAGCATATCCTCGACCCCGCTCCGGCCCTGTAACCGATCCAATGCCATGCGCGCCACCCTGAGCTCTTCGGCAGCGACAAGCAGTTCGGCGATGGCGGCGGCACGAACATGGTTAACGATTTCGGACAAGGCCGCGCGCTGGCGCTGATTCAGCGTCAGACCATCGTCGCGCTGTCCGTCTCGCGCCTTGTTCAACAACAGCGCACGAAGGGCGGCCATCCCCTCGCCAGAATGCGCCGAAATGCACAGCCCGCTGCCACTCGCTCCGAGATCGGCCTTGGCGGTAACCTTCGTCGCCCCGTCGGGACCGGGACCATCGCCGAGCCACAGGACGAGATCGGCGGCGGCCATGGCTTGGTCCGCGCGACGCATGCCCTCCACCTCAATGGCGTCGCTGCTGGCGTCACGCAGGCCAGCGGTGTCGGTGAGCAGCAGGGCGACATCCCCCAGTCGCACCGGTGCTTCGATGACATCGCGCGTGGTTCCGGCTTGATCGCTAACAATCGCGGCATCGCGACCCGCCAAGGCATTGAATAAGGTCGACTTACCCGCATTGGGCGGGCCGGCGATGACGACACGGAGCCCATCGCGCAGGCGTTCGGCCGGCGGGGCGGCGAGGGAGGCCTCGATCTCCGCTGCGAGCACTTCCAAATCGTCCGCGCGCGACGCCCAAGGCAAAATGTCATCCTCGCCATCATAGTCGATCGCGGCTTCGAGCCGGGCGGCGGCGTCGATGATCTGTGTCCGCCAGCCGGCGATCAGCCGCGTCAGCGTGCCACCGGCCATCGCCAGCGCGGCGCGGCGCTGCGATTCGGTCTCGGCGGCGAGGAGATCGGCCAGTCCTTCGGCCTCGTTCAGGTCCATCCGGCCGTTGGCGAAGGCGCGGCGGGTGAATTCGCCGGGTTCGGCAGGGCGCAGGCCCGGAGTTTTGGCCAAGACCTCGAGCACTGCGGCGATGGTCGCACGGCCACCGTGCAAATGAAGTTCGGCAATGTCTTCGCCGGTGGCGCTGGCGGGCGCGGGAAAGGTCAGGACGAGCGCGGTGTCGAGTTCGGTGTCATCGTCGCGCAGCACCGCGAGCGTCGCCTGGCGCGGCGCAAAATTCATGTTCGTCAGGAAGTTAGCGGCGGAAATCGCCTTAGGCCCGCTGATCCGCACCACCGCGATCGCCGCGGGCGGTGCCCCGCTCGACAGCGCGAAAATGGTATCGCGGTCAGCTCCCGGACTTGCCGCCGCCACCGCGTGTCATGCCATCGAACAGCCCCTGCCACAGCTTCATCGCGCCTTCGCCCATCGGCGACCAGCTCTTGAGCATGTCCTGCACCATCGCGGGGGTGATGCCGTCACGCATCGCTTCCTTGACGCGGCCGAGATAGGCTTCGTGGACCGATTCCATGTCGGGCAGGCCGAGGAACGCCCGCGCTTCCTGCGGGGTGCAATCGACATCGACCGTGAATTTCATCGCGTCACGCTCCCACCAGCCGGGCGACATGCGGCGCGACGTCGTGCCAGCCTTCCCAGATCATCTTGGTGGCAACATACAGGATCATCGCCAGACCGATATAGGCTATCCAGTGATACTTCTGGACCAGCCGCGCGACGAGATTGGCGGCGAGGCCCATGATCGTCACCGAAAAGGCCAGGCCGAACAGCAGCACCGTGGGATGATCGCGCGCCGTGCCCGCGACCGCGAGGACATTGTCGAGGCTCATCGACAGATCGGCAATCGTCACCTGGATCGCTGCCGCCAGGAACGATTTCACACGCGGGCCGCCCTCAACTTCGGGGGTGCGCTCATCGTCGGCAATCCCGCGCTGCACCGGTGGGTGCAGCTCACGATACATTTTCCACGCCACCCACAGCAGGAGAAGACCGCCGGCGAGCAACAGCCCGGTGACCTTGAGCAGCGCGGTCGCGAGGAAGGCAAAGACGACGAGGAAGACCAGCGCCATGCCAACGCCGAGCATGATGACCTTCTTGCGCTCGCGCTCAGGCAGACCGCCCGCGAGCGTACCCATGATGACGACATTGTCGCCGGCCATGGTCAGGTCGATGAAGATGACCTGTAGCAGCGTTGCGAGCCCCGCGGCCGAGAACGCATCGGCAAAATCGAGCGCGGGGAGCATCGCTTACGAGTTCATCGAGCTGAAGAAGTCCTCGTTAGTCTTCGAATCCTTCATCTTGTCGAGCAGGAATTCCATCGCGTCGATCGTGCCCATCTGCATGAGGATGCGGCGCAGGACCCACATTTTCGACAGCTTGTCCTTCTGGACCAACAGTTCTTCCTTGCGGGTGCCCGACTTGCCGACGTCCAGCGCCGGGAAGACGCGCTTGTCCGCGACCTTGCGGTCGAGCACGATTTCCGAGTTGCCGGTGCCCTTGAACTCTTCGAAAATGACTTCGTCCATGCGGCTGCCGGTGTCGATCAGCGCGGTGGCGATGATCGAGAGCGAGCCGCCTTCCTCGATGTTGCGCGCGGCGCCGAAGAAGCGCTTGGGACGCTGGAGCGCATTGGCGTCGACACCGCCGGTCAACACCTTGCCCGACGAGGGGACGACGGTGTTGTAGGCGCGGCCGAGCCGGGTGATGGAATCGAGCAGGATGACCACATCCTTCTTGTGCGCGACGAGGCGCGTGGCCTTTTCGATGACCATTTCGGCGACCTGGACGTGGCGCGTCGCGGGTTCGTCGAAGGTCGAGGAGATGACTTCGCCGCGCACCGAGCGCTGCATGTCGGTGACTTCTTCGGGGCGTTCGTCGACCAGGAGGACGATCAGGAACACCTCGGGATGGTTGTCGGTGATCGCCTTCGCGATGTTCTGCAGCATCACCGTCTTGCCGACGCGCGGCGGGGCGACGATCAGCGTGCGCTGGCCCTTGCCCTGCGGCGACACGATGTCGATGACGCGCGCCGACTTGTCCTTGACCGTCGGATCCAGCGTGTCGAGCGACAGCTTTTCCTCAGGGTAGAGCGGCGTGAGGTTGTCGAAATTGACGCGGTGGCGGACGGCTTCGGGTTCGTCGAAATTGACTTTGACGGCGCGGGTCAGCGCGAAATAGCGCTCGCCGTCCTTGGGCGCCTTGACCTCGCACTCGACGGTGTCGCCGGTGCGCAAGCCGTGGCGGCGGACAAGGTTGGGCGAGACGTAAATGTCGTCGGGGCCGGCGAGATAGTTCGCCTCGGGGCTGCGGAGGAAGCCGAACCCGTCGGGCAGCACTTCGATCGTGCCTTCGCCCATGATCTGCTCGCCATTTTCGGCCTCGGCCTTGAGGATGGCGAACATGATGTCGTTCTTGCGGAGCGTCGAGGCGCCCTCGATACCCAGCTCTTCGGCCATGGCGACCAGCTCGGCGGGAGGTGTCTGTTTGAGTTCTTTGAGATGCATGTCTTTGTATTTCCGTGAAATTTCGGTCGTTACCGAACGGCGTGACCCGAGGACCGGGCGCCGGCTGGGCCGCAAGGACTGCGGACGACCAGAGTGTTAGGGGGACGCCGCGAGGGCGTCAATTCAGAATGGGCGGACGATCACCATGATGACGATGATGATTGCCGTGATGCCCGGCACTTCGTTGAGCAGCCGCATGGTCCGGCTGGAAACGAGTTTGCCGCCTTCGGACAGCCGCTTGGCATAGCCGACCATCCACAAATGATAGAGCACCAGCAGGCCCGCCGCGAGAAATTTGACGTGGAACCAGCCTTCCTGGCCGACGCCGGTAATCAGCAGCAGCGTAATGCCGAGCAGCCAGACGATGACCAAAGCCGGGTTGAGGATGATGCGGATCAGGCGCGCCTCGCGCTCTTCCCACACCTTCCATTCGCTGGTGCCGCTGCGCGCTTCCTGATGATAGGCATAGAACCGCGGCAGCATGAACAGCCCGGCCATCCAGAAGATCACGAAGATGACGTGCGCCGCCTTGATCCACGGATAGTATTCGCCGAGCACCGCGATCACGTTACTGGCCGGTTCCTTGGCCGCGCACCCGCTCCAGCAGCTGTTCGACGTGCGTAATCGGCGTGTCCTGCAGGATCCCGTGCCCTAAGTTGAAGATATGGGGGCGCCCCGCGAACGCCGCAAGGATGCGGTCGGTCGCGCGGTTGAGCGCGTCGCCGCCGGCGATCAGCGCGAGCGGATCGAGATTGCCCTGCAGCGGCAAGTCTTTGGGAAACTCGCGCGCGGCCCAATCGGGATCGATCGTTTCGTCGAGGCCGAGCGCGTCGACGCCGGTACCCGCCGCATAGTCGACCAGCTTGGCGCCGGCACCCTTGGGAAAGCCGATCAGGGGCGTGTCGGGATGCCGCGCCTTCACCGCGCGGACGATCGCGGCATTGGGCGCGATGACCCAATCGCGAAATTGTTCGGGCGACAGGCTCCCCGCCCAGCTGTCGAACAGTTGGACGGCGTCGGCACCGGCTTCGATCTGGCCGGAGAGGTATTCGACCGTGGTCTCGACAATCGCATCGATCAGCGCCCCAAACGCTTTCGGGTCGCGATAGGCCAGACGCCGCGCCGCGGACTGGTCCTTCGAGCCTTGGCCCGCGACCATGTACGTCGCCACCGTCCACGGGCTGCCTGCAAAGCCCAGCAGCGTGGTCTGGGGGTCCAGCGCGGCCTTCACCTGCCGGACGGTCTGAAACACGCTCTCGCCGCTCCTGCGGGGCTCAGCGAGGGCATTCAGGTCGCCACCGAGCAGCGGCGGGGCCAGGCGCGGGCCTTCGCCTTCCTCGAACCACAATTTTTGCCCCATGATGTGCGGCACCACGAGGATGTCCGAGAACAGGATCGCCCCATCAAAGCCAAAGCGGCGGATCGGCTGCAGCGTTACCTCGGTGGCAGCGTCGGCATCGTAGACAAGGTCGAGAAATCCGCCCTTGTCCGCCCTCAGCGCGCGGTATTCGGGCAGGTAACGGCCGGCCTGGCGCATGAGCCAAAGGGGCGGGCGGGGCGGCACGTTACCGCGCAGCACGCCGAGCAAAGGTTTGGCGGGACGATCGAGCAGGGGGACAATCCTTAACTAAAGGAAATAGAGATAAAGAGATTGTTGAAGGTTGTTGGCGGTCGTTGAGCGGGGTTTATCCGCCACACCTGAATCTGCCAACAGCTTGCGCAGACAGAGTCCGCGAAAATCCGCGGAGTCGCACTTGCCCACTCCCGCAATCCACAGCTGTGGGCGGAATCGGGAGGGCTGTGGATGGCTGCGGGGGCGAATCTTCGGTCATCGGTGGCGGATCGCCCCGCGTGAACCATCCCCGCCGCTCCCCTCGCCTTTCCCAACAAACTTATGCACATGGGGGCTGTGGCGCGGCTTCATCTCCACATGCTGTCGGACTCGACCGGCGAGACGCTTGAGCATCTCGCAGCGGCAGCACTCGCGCAATTCGACGATGTCGACACGCTCAAACATTTCTGGCCGATGGTCCGTTCGGAGCGCCATTTGGCGCGGGTGCTGACCGAGATTCAGCAGAATCCGGGGCTGGTGCTGTTCACCCTGGTCAATCAGGAACTGCGCGCGAAGCTGGAGAGCGCATGCCGCGCGCTGGGTCTGCCGACGGTGGGGGCGCTCGACAGCGTCACCGGGGCGCTACAGGACATGCTCGGGCAACAGGCCCAGGCGCGGCCGGGACGGCAGCACGTCCTCGACGAAGCCTATTTCGCGCGGGTCGACGCGATCCAGTTCACCATCGCGCATGACGATGGCATCGGCGCCGACAATTGGGAGGCGGCGGATATCGTCCTCGCGGGCGTCAGCCGCACCTCCAAGACGCCGACGTCGATCTACCTCGCCAATCGCGGGTACAAGACGGCGAATATCCCGCTGGTGCCGAATGTGCCGCCACCGGAGAATTTGTTTACTTTGAAGCACCCGCTGGTCGTGGGCCTGGTGACGAGTGCGGAGCGGCTGGTGCAGATCCGCCGCAACCGGTTGCTGTCGCTGGGCCAGACCGCGGACACCGACTATGTCGATGCCGAACGCGTCGCCAACGAGATCGCGCATGCCCGGCGCATGTTCGCCGACAATGGCTGGCCGGTGATCGACATGACGCGGCGTTCGATCGAGGAAGGCGCGGCGGCGATCATCGGGTTGATGAGCGAACGCGAGGCGGCAGCGTGAGCGCGCTGGTGCTCGCCTCGACGTCGCCGTCGCGCAAGTTGATGCTGGCCAATGCGGGCGTGCCGTTCGAAGCGGTGGCGCCGCTGGTCGACGAGGATGCCGCCAAGACGTCACTCGAGGGGCTGTCGCCGCGCGATTTGGCCGACGCACTCGCCGAGCTGAAGGCGCGCAAGGTTTCGGCGTCGCGGCCGGGCGATCTCGTGCTCGGCTGCGATTCGGTGGTCGCGCTCGATGACGGTACGCGGATCGACAAGCCGGGTGAAAATCTCGCTGCGCAGCTGCGCAAGATGTCGGGGCGGACGCACCGCCTCCATTCGGCGGCGGTGGTGTGCGAAAACGGCCAGCCGGTGTGGCGCGCGGTGGAGGTGGCGACGATGCATGTGCGGCCGCTGTCGGACGCGTTCATCGCCCAATATGTCGCGAGCGACCCGGACGCGCAGTGGTGCGCCGGCGGTTACCGTATCGAGGGACCGGGGTCGCAGCTGTTCAGCAAAGTCGACGGCAGCTGGTTCGCGATCATGGGGCTGCCGCTGCTGCCGCTCCTCGCCTGGCTGCGCGCACGCGGCGTGCTGACGTCATGATCTACGCGGAGGTGATCGGCGACCCGATCGCCCAGTCGAAATCCCCCAAAATCCATAAATTCTGGCTCGAAAAGCTGGGCATCGATGCCGATTACCGCGCGCAGCTTGTGATTGCGGACGGCGTCGGCGCCTTTCTGGGGTCACGCCGCGAGGATCGCGACTGGCGCGGGTGCAACGTCACCATGCCGCACAAACAGGCAGTCCAGCCGTTCCTCGACACCGTCTCGCGTGACGCCAGCCGCATCGGGGCCGTCAACACGATCTATCGACAGGCTGACCGGCTGATCGGGGAGAATACGGACGGCGAGGGGTTTCTGGAGCCGCTGCAACCCTGGCTCGGTCAGTCGCACCTGTTCCGCATGGCGCGTGTGCTCGGCGCTGGCGGTGCGGCGCGGGCGGTGGCAGCGGCTCTTGTCGATCATGGCTTCACGCTCGTCGTAGCGGCACGCGGTACGGCGAAATGCGAGATGATTCTGGCGCCATTGCCCGGAGAGCATCATGTGACGACGCTCAATCACTTCGCCGCGCCGACTGATTTTGAGTTCGACGATCGTGAAGGACTGCTCGATCTCGTCGTCAATACGACGCCGCTGGGGATGACGGGCAATCCACCGCTGGACTTCGACTTCAGCCATGTGCCGCCGGGGAGCGTCGTCTATGACATCGTGACGTCGCCGGTGCGCACACCGCTGCTGATCGCGGCGGAAGAGCGCGGCTTTCGCACGATCGATGGTCTGGCGATGTTGGTCGGCCAGGCAGCAGCCGCCTTCCGGCTGTTCTTCGGCGCAGAGGCGCCGCGTGAACACGATGCCGAACTCCGTGCGTTGCTGACGGCATGATCACCATCGGACTCACCGGCTCGATCGGCATGGGCAAATCGACCGTCGCGGCGATGTTCGAGGAACTCGGCGTGCCGGTGTTCGATGCCGACGCCGCCGTGCGTCGCCTGCAAGGGCCGGGTGGCGCGCTGATAGCGCCGATCGAAGCCGCGTTTCCTGGGACGACCGGTCCGCAGGGCGTCGACCGTGCGGCCTTGTCCAAAGTGCTGCATGATCCAGAAGCGCTCAAGCGCCTCGAAGCCATCGTCCACCCCGCGGTCGGCGAGGCGCGCGTGCAATTCCTTCAGGATCATGCCACCGCGCCGATTGTCGTGTTCGACATCCCGCTGCTGTTCGAAACCGGTGGCGACAATCGCGTCGACGTAACCGTCGTCGTTTCGGCGCCGCCCGAACTGCAGCGCAAGCGCGTGCTCGCGCGGGACGGCATGACGCCAGACAAATTCGCGGCGATTCTCGCGCGCCAGATGCCTGACGCTGAAAAGCGTTCGCGCGCCGATCATGTGATCGACACCGGCGTCCCGCTCGATGAGACGCGGGCGCAGGTTTCCGCCTTGGTTGAGGGGCTTAGCGCGCAACTGGGCGGCGGTTGAGAAGGGGCGGCAAAGCGCCTACGTTAGCTGCTTCATGCGCGAAATTGTCTTCGATACCGAAACCACCGGCCTAGACCCCAGCCAGGGCGACCGGGTGGTCGAAATCGGCTGCGTCGAACTGGTCAACCGGGTCGAGACGGGCAATGTGTACCATTGTTATTTCAACCCCGGCATGCCGATGCCGACGATCGCCGAGCAGGTGCATGGTCTCTCCGATGCCTTCCTCGCCGACAAGCCGTGGTTCGAGGACAAGGTCGAGGAACTGCTCGATTTCCTCGGCGATGCGCCGCTGATCGCGCACAATGCCAGCTTCGACTTCGGCTTCGTCAATAACGAGCTCGGCTTGTGCGGCCGGCTGCATTTGCCGATGAGCCGGATGATCTGCACCGCGGCGATGTCGCGCAATCGGCATCCCGGCGCCAAGCACAGTCTCGACGCGCTGTGCACACGCTACGGCATCGACCGCAGCCACCGCACGTTTCACGGCGCGCTGCTCGACGCGCAATTGCTCACTCAGGTGTACATCGAGCTCACCGGCGGACGGCAGATCGGCCTCGACATGGCGCCCGTTGCGGTCGTGCAAACAGTGACGCACGTCACGGCCACGCCGTTGCAGCGCACGCCGCGCTACGCCACCGTCACCAACGCCGAACTCGAACGCCACGCGGCGTTCGTCGCCAAGCTCGACGATCCGATCTGGGCATGGGACCAAGCGGGCAATTCGGACGTTGGCCTCGATAGCCGGGCAGCCTAATCCGCCCGGGGAAATGATTTGAAACTGCCACAGGAGGCGCACAAATGGACATTCGCGTATCGGGTCACCAGACCGAGACGGGGACCGCGCTTCAGGGCCATGTCGAAGACCGTCTGAACGCAATCGCCGACAAATATTTCTCGCGCACGATCAGCGCCAATGTGACCTTTGGAAAGGGTCCGCACGACAACGGCTTCACCTGCGACATCATGGCCAATGTGATGAAGGGCACGGTGCTCAAGGCTCATCACGATGCCCAGGACGCCAAGCTCGCCTTCAACGGCGCGGCGGACAAGATCGAAAAACAGCTGCGCCGCTACATGCGCCGGCTCAACGACAAGAAGGGCAATGGCAACGGCGAAGTCGAGGCGATCGAGGCCGGGTACACCGTGTTCCAGGCCAATGACGACGCCGACGAGGCCACCGAAAACATGCCGATCATCGCCGAAACGCGCGTCGACGTGCCCGAAGCGAGTGTCAGTGACGCGGTGATGATGCTCGATTTGCGCCACACCAACGCGATGCTGTTCAAGAACAGCGGGACCGGCTATTACAACATGGTCTATCGCCGCGGCGACGGCACGATCGGATGGGTCGAGCCAGCCCGGGCTTAAGGGGAATTCAGAAAACCATGTTCGAAATCACGCGCCCCGGCGCGGTGGACCCCGCGATGCA
>DATJIN010000048.1:0-18264 GCA_035493275.1 Sphingomonas sp.
AAGACGATCAAGAACGTCTCGCTGAAGGCAGCATCGCTCAGCGCGGCGCCGGTCCCCGCCGCGGTTGCTCCCGTTCAGCCAAGCGGCGATAATGCCGCCTCCCCTGCCCCTGCACAGTAGAGTTCAAGTTGACCCTCAAAATCCTGTTCCTCGCCGCATCGGCGCTCGTCGCCGCGCCCGTTCTTGCCCAATCGAACCCGACGCTCGACCAGCGCGTGGGCAAGGTCGAAAAGCAGCTGAAGGCAGTGCAGCGCAAAGTCTTTCCGAATGGCGAGCCGATCGAACCCGAAACCGGCCCCGCGGCCGCGATCCCCGGCGGCGCGCCCGTCCAATCGCCGATCGCGGACCTGACGGCGCGCGTTGACGCGATCGAAAAGAGCCTCGCCGCGCTGACCGGGCAGGTCGAAACGCAAGGCAACCGCATCCGCACGCTCGAGGACCAGATGAAGGCGCAGGCCACCGCCGCCGCGCCGCCGCCCGAAGCTGTCACTACTGCGCCCGTCACCGGTGATACCGCCGAGCCGGTTCCGCCGCCCGCCATCGAAAACACCCAGCCGCCAGCAACGCGCCCCAGCTTGACGCAAACCTCGAACCGCTCCGTGACCACACGTCCCAGCCCGACCGCTACCGCCGCCGCTGCCCGGACGACGGCGGCACGGGCGCAAGCCGTCGCCGCGATCGAAGTTCCCGCGACGGGCGATGCCGCCGAAGACAGCTACTCCTATGCCTTCCGCCTCTATCAGGCACAGCTGTTCCCCGAGGCCGAGGCGCAGCTCAAGGATTACGCCGCCAAATATCCGCGCGGCAAGCGCATCAGCTTTGCGCGCAACCTGCTCGGCCGCGCCTATCTGGACGACGGCAAACCCGCGCTCGCGTCGATGGCGTTTCTCGACAATTATCAGAAGAATGCGCAGGGCGAGCGTGCCGCCGAAAGCCTGTCCTGGCTCGGCACTGCGCTGGTCCGGCTGGGCAAGAAGCCCGACGCCTGCCGCGTCTATGACGAATTCGACGACGTTTATGGCGCCAAGGCCGCGGCCGACGTTCGTGCGCGCGTGACGCGGGGCCGCAGTGAAGCCGGCTGCGCCAAGTAAAGCCACCGTCGAGCGTTTCCGCGAGGATTGCGAGGCGCTGATCAAGGACGGCGCCGGGCTCGGGCTGGCGGTGTCGGGCGGGCCGGACAGCGTCGCGATGCTGCTCCTCGCCCACGCCGCCTTCCCCGGCCGCGTGGAAGCCGCAACTTGCGATCACCAATTGCGCGCCGAATCCATCGATGAAGCGCGCTTCGTGGCAGTGCTCTGCGCCAAGCGCGGTGTCCCGCACGCCACGCTGATGCTCGACCTGCCCGCGACCGGCAACGTCTCACACAACGCCCGCGCCGCGCGTTACGCCGCGCTCGAAAACTGGCGGGTGGAGCGCGGCCTCGACCACATTCTCACCGCACACCATGCCGACGACCAGCTTGAAACCGTGATCATGCGCCTCAACCGTGGCGCGGGGGTCGGCGGGCTGGCGGGCATCCGCGCGGTCAACGGCGCGGTCGTCCGCCCGCTGCTTAACTGGCGGCGCGTCGAACTGGCAGCGATCGTCGCCGAGGCCGGCATCACCCCCGTCGATGACCCAAGCAACCGCGACGACGCGTACGACCGTGCACGCCTCCGCAAGGCGCTCGCCGAGGCTGACTGGCTCGATCCACTCGCCGTCGCCCGCTCCGCCGCTGCCTGCGCCGAGGCGGATGACGCGCTCAATGGCATGGACAGCCGCGAACTCACCCGCCGCCGCGTCCTTGCCGAACTGCGCCTGATCGAACCCGGCCTAACCCCCCGCGGCGAACAGCTCGACGCGCTGATCGAGGCGCTCCACGCCGGGCACACAACCACGCTCGGCAAAGTCCTCTGCACCGGCGGCGAAACCTGGACGTTCAGCCCCGCCCCTCCCCGCCGCGCGGTTGCCCCGAAAGACCCCACCGCCTAAGGCGCGGCCATGCAGCCGGTCCGCATTGCGCCATCGATTCTCAGCGCCGATTTCGCGCGTCTGGGCGAGGAAGTCCGTGCGGTCGACGCAGCCGGCGCCGACTGGATCCATGTCGATGTGATGGACGGGCATTTCGTGCCGAACCTGACCTTCGGCCCCGCCGTGGTGAAGGCAATCCGCCCGCACACCCGCAAGCCGCTCGACGTTCATCTGATGGTCTCGCCCGTCGATGTCTGGCTCGATGCGTTTGCGGAGGCCGGGGCGGACCATATCACCGTCCATCCCGAGGCCGGGCCGCACATCCACCGCACTGTCCAGCATATCAAATCGCTGGGCAAGCTGGCCGGCGTGTCGCTCAATCCCGGCACCCCCGCAAAAATGCTCGATTATCTGATCGACGATATCGACCTGGTGCTGGTGATGAGCGTCAATCCCGGGTTCGGCGGACAGCATTTCATCGATAGCCAGCTCCGCAAGATCGAGGCGATCCGCAAGATGATCGACAAGACCGGCCGCGACATCGCGCTCGAAGTCGATGGGGGTATCGACGCCGAAACCGCGCGCAAGGCCATCGCGGCAGGCGCCGACGCGCTCGTCGCGGGCACCGCCACCTTCAAGGGCGGGTCGGGCCAATATGCCGCCAACATTGCCGCACTCAGGGGCTGACATGACCGACATTGCGATCAAGCGCGCGCTGCTCAGCGTGAGCGATAAGACCGGCCTGATCGACCTCGCTCGCGCGCTGGCGGACAAAGGCGTCGAACTCGTTTCGACCGGTGGCACGGCCAAGGCAATCCGCGACGCGGGCGTCCCCGTCCGCGACATTTCGGACCTCACCGGCTTCCCCGAAATGATGGACGGCCGCGTCAAGACCCTGCACCCCAATGTCCATGGTGGGCTGCTCGCGGTCCGCGACAATCCCGAACACGTCGCCGCGATGGAAACACACGGCATCGACGCGATCGACCTCGTCGTCGTTAACCTCTACCCGTTCGAAGCGACCGTTGGGCGCGGCGCTCCGCGCGACGAGGTAATCGAGAATATCGACATCGGTGGCCCGTCGATGGTCCGTTCGGCGGCGAAGAACCATGCCAGCGTCGCCATCGTCACCGATCCCGCAGACTATGCACTGGTCGCGGGCGGCAGCACGACGCTCGAGGACCGCCGCAAGCTCGCGGCCAAGGCTTACGCCGCCACCGCCGCCTATGATTCGATGATCGCCAGCTGGTTCGCCTTTGCCGATCAGGGAACATTATTCCCTCCGACCCTGCCGATGATTTTGGAGCGTCCGACCGTGCTCCGCTACGGCGAAAACCCGCATCAGCAAGGCGCCTTCTACAACCATCGCGGCCCCGCCGCGCGCGGCATCGGCCAGGCTGAACAGGTCCAGGGCAAGGAACTCAGCTACAACAATATCAACGACGCCGACGCGGCGCTGCAGTTGATCGCCGAATTCCGCGACGGCCCGCCGACCGTGGTCATCGTCAAGCACGCCAATCCCTGCGGCGTCGCGAGCGCTGACACGCTGCTCGAAGCGTATAGTCAGGGCCTCGCCTGCGACAGCGTCTCGGCATTCGGCGGGATCATCGCGGTCAACCGTCCGCTCGACGGCCCAACCGCCGAAGCCATGACCGGCATTTTTACGGAGGTCGTCGTCGCCCCCGCCGCCGACGATGCCGCCAAAGCCGCCTTCGCGCGCAAGAAGAACCTGCGCCTGCTCATTGCGGGCGATCTGCCCGATCCCAAACGCGGCGGGTTCGAAGTCAAGGCGATCGGGGGCGGCTGGCTGGTCCAGACCCGCGACAATGCCGCGGCGCCCGATCTCAAAGTCGTCACCAAACGCCAGCCGACTGAACAGGAACTGGCCGATTGCCGCTTCGCCTGGACCGTCGCCAAGCACGTCAAATCCAACGCCATCGTCTACGCCAAGGATGGCGCGACCGCGGGCGTCGGCGCAGGCCAGATGAACCGCCTCGAAAGCGCCCGCATCGCCGCGTGGAAAGCCAAGGACGCCGCCGAAAAAGCCGGCTGGCCCGAACCCCGCACTATCGGCAGCGCGGTGGCCAGCGACGCCTTCTTCCCCTTCGCCGACGGGCTGTTAGCCGCGGTTGAAGCCGGCGCGACAGCGGTGATCCAGCCCGGCGGCAGCATTCGCGATGACGAAGTGATCGCGGCGGCGGATGAGGCCGGGCTGGCGATGGTGTTCACCGGCGTGCGGCATTTTCGGCACTGACGAGCGACTATCCGCGCTTCGTCATCGCAGCTTCAAGCCAGTGAATTCGCTTTTTCCATTGGCAAGCGGTCTTCGCTGACGGAGCGATTTTCAATCGCGTCTTCGCCCACTCAATCTCGTCCGCAAGTTCGTCCGTGCTCAGCAGATCGAGTTCGTCGTCGCGGTGTGCAACGCCCGATCGCTTGCCCATGATTTAGGCTTCCCCAGCCTTCGTCCGAAACAACGCCCGGTCCTCTTTGCCGAACCCCCGGCGCCATACGAGATACCCATAGCTCCCCAAAATCGCCGGGATGCCGAACGCCAACTCGACCCATTCGTAATGCCGCGGCAATTTGGTGAAGGCCCAGCCGACGATCCCGCCCAATGCCATTGCCGGCAGCAGCGCCCAGCGCCAGCCGATCACCGGCGCGCGCAGCTGGCGGTGCAGCAGCCAGGCCTTGGCCACCGCGGCGAAGGCCAGTGCCAAAATCAGCCCCAGTGCGGGACCGACTGCGGCAATCTTGTCGTCACGCAACGTCGGCGTCGCCACGAACGTGTATTCGGTCAGCCCGCGCAGTGCATAGATCAGCACGACGGACAGCGCCGCCTGCACCGCTATCATCGCCAGTGAAATCACCAAATTGCGCTTGGGCGCGACATAGATCAGCGCCGCCTCACTCACCACCGCCGTCGCCGCCACCGCCTCCGCCGCGAGCAGGATGGCGAGCGCCGCGGTGCCGCCCACGAACCCCGGTCCGACCAGCCCCATCACCGCTTCGCCCGGGATCGCCAGGGCCAGCGCGACGCCGACTTGCGCGGCGATGATCCAGAAACCGACCTGCCGCACTTGCCGCGCCACCGCTGCCTGGTCATCCTCCGCCAGCTTCTGCGTGATGACGGGTCCGAGGATCGGATCGAAGGTGGTTTTGAGCTTTTGCGGTAGGCTCGCCACCTGCTGTGCGACGTAATAGATGCCGACCAGAGCGGGCGAGAAGAACAGTCCGAGGATCGCGATGTCGAGGCGGCGGCTGCCCCATTCGCACGCGTCCGCCCCCGCCAGCGGCCAGTTCGACCGCGCCAGTTCCGCCGCCCGCCGATACTGCGGCCGCCACCCGCGAGGGGGCCCATATTCCTTGAGCAGCGGCACCAGCGACGCGACCAGCGCGGCGGCCATCGACAGCACATATGCGACGATCAGCCCGTCACGCAGCGAATACCAGCTGAGCCCGAACGCCCCGATCGAAATGACCCACGGCTCCCACAACGCGCGCGCCTTGACCGTCGCGCCGACATTGCCGCGATAGGCCAAAGCCGCCAGCGCGATGTCCGATCCGACCCAGCCGAACACGGTCAGCGGCAGCAGCCGGTCCATCCCGTTAATCGGGCTGTTCGGAAACATCGCGATCGGAAACGCGATCAGCACCACCGCCGCCACCGCCGCGCCGGCAAAGCCGACGAGCAGCGCATCCCAGATGTCGCAGACGGGATCGCGTTCGGACGTCGACAGCTGCTGCGCCAAGCCGCGCTTCAGCCCGAACGTCGCCAGCTGCGCGGCGAATTCAACGACGATCACCGCATAGGCAAAGCGTCCCAACGCATCGGCGCCGTACCAGCGGCCCGCGATGAACAGAAACGGCAGGCGCGCGGCGAGGCGCAGCAGGAAGCCGAAAAAGCTCGTGCGTCCGCCTCGCGCCAATTGCGCGATGTCGTCATCCGCGACGGGGAGTTTTTCGGCGCTAATGCGCGCTGCCCCAGGTTTTGCCCGTACCGATCTCCACCCCCAGCGGCACATCGAGCACGACCAAAGGCTCCGCCGCCGTCGCCATCACCTCGCGGATCACCGGCGTCGCCGCCTCCACCGCGCTCTCCGGCAATTCGAACACCAGTTCGTCATGCACCTGCAGCAGCATCCGCACGTCATGCAGCCCGGCGTCGCGCAATGCGCCCGGCATCCGCGACATCGCCCGCTTGATGATGTCCGCGCTGGTCCCCTGGATCGGCGCGTTGATCGCGGCGCGTTCGGCGCCCTGGCGTTCGTGCTGCACCTTCGAATGGATGTTGGTGAACCAGGTTTTCCGCCCGAACAACGTCGTCGTGAACTGCGTCTCGCGGACGTTCGCAATCGTGTGCGCAATGTAATTGTTGATGCCGGGGAAGCGTTCGAAATAGCGGTCGATCATCGCCTGCGCCTCGTCGGCGGTGATCGCCAGCCGCCCCGCCAGACCCCAGCGCGAAATGCCGTAGAGGATCGCGAAATTGATCGTCTTGGCGCGCCCGCGGGTGTCACGATTAACCTCGCCGAACAATTCCTGCGCGGTCAGGCTGTGGATGTCGTCACCATTGCGGAACGCGTTCTTCAGCGCGGGCACATCCGCCATGTGCGCCGCCAGCCGCAGCTCAATCTGCGAATAGTCGGCGCTGAGCAGGACATTGCCCGGCTCGGCGACGAACGCCTCGCGGATGCGCCGGCCTTGTTCGGTGCGGATCGGGATGTTCTGGAGGTTCGGATCATTCGACGACAACCGCCCGGTCTGCGCGCCGACCAGCGAGTAGCTGGTGTGGACGCGGCCAGTCTCCGGGTTGATCTGCCCCTGCAGCGCATCGGTGTACGTCGCCTTGAGCTTGGACAGCTCGCGCCAATCGAGCACTTTGCGCGCAACCTCGACGCCCTGCCCGGCCAGCCGCTCGAGCTCCGACGCGTCGGTCGAATAGGCGCCGGTCTTGCCCTTTCGGCCGCCCTTCAGTCCCATCTTGTCGAACAGGATGTCGCCAAGCTGCTTGGGGCTGCCGATGGTGAATTTCTGCCCCGCCGCCTCGTGGATTTCCTCCTCCAGCGCGGCCATCTGCCCGCCGAATTCGCTCGACAGCGCGGTCAGATGATCGCGGTCGATCTTGATCCCCGCGCGCTCCATCATCGACAGCGTCTCGACCAGGGGCCGGTCGACGCGTTCGTAGACGCGGCTGACGCTTTCGCGCGCCAGCCGCGGCTTCAACTTGCGCCACAGCCGCAGCGTCACATCGGCATCCTCGGCGGCATAGCGCGTCGCATCGGGCAGCTGCACCTGGTCGAAGCACAACTGCCCCTTGCCCTTGCCGCACACCTCGGAAAACGGGATCGGCATGTGGCCGAGGTGCCGCTGCGACAGCTCGTCCATATTGTTGGTGAAGGCTTTGCCCGCGTCGAGCGCAAAGCTCATCACCAGCGTGTCGTCATACGATTCGACGCTCAGCCCCGCGCGGGCGAACATCGAGATATCGTATTTGAAATTATGGCCGATCTTGAGGACGCTCGGATCAGCGAGCAGCGCGCCAAGTTTTTCGAGTGCTGCCTTCATCTCGACCTGCGGCGGCTTTTCGCTCAGCAGATCGCGCCCGCCATGCGCCAGCGGGACGTAGCACGCCTCGCCCGGCGCCACCGCCAGCGAAAAGCCGATTAGCCGCGCGGCGCAGGCATCCAGCCCGTCGGTCTCGGTGTCGACCGCGACGATTCCTTCGGCATGCGCCCGCGCGATCCAGTGATCAAGCCGGTCGAGCGTGACGACGCACTCATAGGCATCGAGATCGAACGGCACCTGCGGTTCGGGCGCGTCGGGTTCGCTCGCGGGCGCCGACGCATCGGTCGTCTGCGTGCCCAGCCGTGACAGCAAGGTCCGAAACCCGTGATGTTCGAGGAATTCGCGCAGCGGTTCTTCGGGCAGGCCCTTCAATTCGAACCCGTCGATATCGGGCAGCGCCTCGTTCGGGTCGCAACGCAGTTCGACCAGTTCGCGGCTCAGCCGCGCCATATCGGCATGATCGATCAGCGATTGCTTGAGCTTGGGCTTCTTGATCAAATCGGTGCTCGCCAGCACCTTCGTGAGGTCGCCATATTCGGTAATCAACTGCGCCGCGGTCTTCGGCCCGATGCCCGGCACGCCCGGCACATTGTCGACGCTGTCGCCCATCAGCGCGAGGACATCGCCTAGGCGCTCCGGCCCGACGCCGAATTTCTCGACAACATGTTCCGCGCCCAGCCGCCGGTTGTTCATCGTGTCGTACAGATCGACACCGGGTTCGATCAGCTGCATCAGGTCCTTGTCGGAACTCACGATCGTCACCGTCCAGCCGCGCCGCCTCGCCTCCTTGGTGTAGCAGGCAATGATGTCGTCGGCTTCGAGATCGGCCAGCTCGACACACGGCAGCGACAGCGCGCGCGTCGCATCGCGGACCATCGGGAATTGCGGGCGGAGGTCCTCGGGCGGTTCGGGCCGGTGCGCCTTGTAATCGGCGTACATTTCGTTGCGGAAAGTCTTCGCGGCGGCGTCGAGGATCACCGCCATGTGGGTCGGCCCGTCTTGCCCGCTCAGCTCGGTCACGAGCTTCCACAGCATCGTCGTATAGCCGTACACCGCGCCCACCGGCTCGCCATGCTTGTTGGTCAGCGGCGGGAGGCGGTGATAGGCGCGGAAAATGTATCCGGAACCGTCGACGAGGTACAAATGAGGCATCGCCGAACCGTCTAGCACCCCGCGCGCGTCGTGCTAGTCATGCGGTAACAG
The DNA here is from genome assembly GCA_035493275.1 of Sphingomonas sp. Taxonomy (GTDB): domain Bacteria; phylum Pseudomonadota; class Alphaproteobacteria; order Sphingomonadales; family Sphingomonadaceae; genus Sphingomonas_O. Next base: position 8,722 of record DATJIN010000048.1, read on the forward strand.
GAGGGCCCCAAAACCATGATCCGCACCGCCATCGCCGCCGCAATCATCCTCGCCGCATCACCCGCCGCGGCAAAATTCGCCAGCGACCGGATCACCGTCACCACGCAAGGGTCGGGCCCCGACGTGATCCTCGTCCCCGGCCTCACCTCCAGCCCCGCGGCGTTCAAGTTCGTCACGCAGGACGTTCCCGGCTACCGCTATCATTTCGTCCAGGTGAAGGGCTTTGCCGGCACCCCGGCGGAAGCCAACGCGACCGGCGACGTCGCCGGGCCGGTGGCGGAGGAGATCGCGCGCTACATCACGGCCGAACACCTCAAATCCCCCGCGATAATCGGCCATTCGATGGGCGGCACGATCGCGATGATGGTCGCCGCGCGCCACCCGGCGGCGGTCGCGAAGCTCATGATCGTCGACATGCTGCCGTTCATGGGCCAGATGTTCGGCGGCCCGGCCGCGACCAGCGCCAGCGTCACGCCGATTGCCGATGGCCTCCTCGCGCAGATGGCCAAGGCGACCCCGGCAGCCCGCACCGCGACGCAAACGCAGATGGTCCGCGGCATGGTCAACAGCGACGCGGAATATCCGCAAGTCCTCAAATCCGCGCTGGACAGCGATCAGGCGACGGTCGGCCACGCCTATCGCGAACTGATCGTGACGGACATGCGGCCCGAACTGGCGACCATCGCCGTCCCGGCCACGGTGTTGTACGTCGTGCCCAAGGGGTCGCCCTTCACCCCCGAACAAACCGATCAGTTCATGACGGCGAGCTACGCGAACCTGAAAGGCGCGAAGCTCACCCGCATCCCCGACAGCGCACATTTCATCATGTACGACGCCCGGCCTCGCTTTGCGCAGGAGCTGAAGGCGTTTCTGGCAGCGAAATAATGCCCGAAAAATTCGAACGCCACCGTCAGCCGTGGAAACAGGAAGAAATCCAGAAACTCCACCAGCTCGCCGCCAAGGGCATGTCCCTGAAAGCCATCGCCAAGGCGCTGACCCGCAGCGAGGAATCGACCAAGGACCGCGCGCGGGCGGACGGGTTGAAGGTGGCGAAGTTGCGCTAGCCCGCATGCAATAGCGAACCGGCGCTGCCGCTCCAGCACGCGCCTTAGGACGAAGCGCGCCACCGCGCTGGCGAGCGGCGTCCGCGACGCAGGCGCGCACCGGCGCCGGCGCAGCAGAAGCCACCGATCAACAGCGCCCAGCTCGCGGGCTCGGGCACACCGCGATCGACAGTCCCGCCCACATCGAACGAGGCGGTCAGACTGAAATCGACCGACTTACCAGCGCCCAGCGTCACGAGATAGGGCGCATATCGCCCGTGCGACATGACAAGCGCGCCCGGGACCGTGTCATAGATCGAGCCGGCCAAGGGGCCGTTCAACAAGGCATCGGAGACCGCATGATAGCCCGCCGGGGCAACCGTGATCGCCGCGTTGTAGCCGCCGAAGTTTACGTAAGGTGCCGAATAGGGCGTGGGGATCGTGTTCGTCGTGATGTCGGCAAGCGTCCGCACATAATAGCTGATCTTCAGGTCTGACGCGCTCGTATTCGTCGCGCGTACCACCGTTTGCAGCGGCGCGAACAGCGACGCGCCGACAGACCCCTCCTGCGCGAACTGGGTCGGGCTGCCGCCGATGCCGACGGCGGTCACGTCGAACATGAACGACAAATTGTAGGTGTCGGCGGACGTGCTGGTCGCGTGGCTGACCGTTCCCGAATAGCCCGGAGTGCCCGTCACGCTCGACGACGTCGTGATGCTGCCGAGCGGGGTGAGCGTCAGGCCCGCGCTATGCGGCGAAAAGACAATCGAACTGTCCATATGGCCCGCGATATTCCACTTTGCGGCCATGCTCGGCGCGCTGACACCGGCCAGCGCAAGTATCCCGAATGTGACGACTTTCCGCATGATTTCGATCCCTTGGTCGTACTAGCCTGACCGAAAGTTAAACATATGACCAGACCCGTTTTGGGACGGGCAGCGGGTATCGCACGCCGCCAAAGGCCTTTCGCTGCAAGCCATCGGCAAGGCGCTGACACGCAGCGAGGAATCGACCAAGGACCGCGAGCGGGCGGACGGGTTGAAGCTGGCGAAGCTCAGGTAGCGGTCGCCGCGGCAACTGCATGCCGATCGCGAAGTTACGACAAGCGCTGCCGCCGACGATCAGAGGACGGCGCCGAAGGCCCGGCCAACGATCGCGGTCACCGCCATGGCCAGCAGGCCAAACACCATCACCCTGGCAATGCCTGGAAGCAAGCGGGCACCGCCGAGCTTTGCACCCGCCGCGCCGAGAATGGCCAGCGTCAGGGTCGTCACAATCGTCATCGCCGTCAGAGCCTGTGTCGGTGCCAACAGGGCGGCGGCGAGCGGGGGTAGGCCGCCAATGAGGAAGGACACGGCGGATGCCATCGCGGCCTGCAATGGTCGCGCCGCGGAATGTTCGGTAATTCCAAGTTCGTCACGGGCATGCGCGGCGAGCGCATCACGCGCGCTCAATTCGTTTGCCACTTGCTCGGCAAGATCTGCGGATAGACCACGCTCGCGATAGAGCGCGGCGAGTTCCGATTGCTCCGCCCCCGGCTGCGTAGCGATCGCGCGTTCTTCTCGCTTCAGATCCGCCCGCTCCGCATCGGCCTGGCTGGACACCGAAACATATTCGCCAGCCGCCATCGACATGGCGCCCGCTGCGATTCCCGCGATGCCCGTGAGAATCAGATGCCCTTGATCGGCCGAAGCTGCGGCAACACCGACCATGAGGCTGGCCGTGGACAGCAACCCGTCATTGGCGCCGAGCACAGCGGCTCTCAGCCAGCCCGAGCGCGTCACGTAATGTTCTTCGCGATGGCCGTTTTCGGGCGATGTCATCGTCAAAAGTTAGGCGCGGTACCGGCGCCGGGCAAGTGCTCTGCCGCGTGCGGAAACCAGGGGACGAAACCGAGAGCTTTTAAGAGAAATGACCGGGATCGATAGGCCGGACCAGCGCAGATTCGACGAATTAGCTTGCCCAGCCCGGCGACCATAATTTCGGAAACGTCGCCTGCAACGCAGCGATCTTCGGCGCGTCCCACATGCGGATGTAGCCGTGATTGGGGTTCTTGCGCGCGAAATCCTGGTGATACGCCTCGGCCGGGAAGAAACCGCCGCTTTCGATCTTTGTGGCGATCGGGGCGGTGCCCCAGCTTTTCGCCGCGCCGATCTGGGCGATGTAAGCGCGGGCGACGCGGGCCTGGTCGGCCGATTGCGGGAAGATCGCGGTGCGATAGCTCGTGCCCGAATCCGGGCCCTGGCGGTTCACTTCAGTCGGGTTGTGCGCGACGCTGAAATAGACGCGCAGCAGCGTCGCATAGCTCACGACGCGGGGGTCGTAGGTGATCTTGACCGCTTCGGCGTGGCGCGTGGTTTCGGTCGAGACGGTCTCGTAATCGGCGTCCTTCGCGGCGCCGCCTGCATAACCCGACGTGACCGACTTGACGCCTTTCACATGACTGAACACCGCTTCCATGCCCCAGAAGCAGCCACCGGCGAGGACCGCCGTGGCCGCGTTACCCTGCGGCGCGACATCGGCGTTGGGCATGGGGACGAGCACCGTCCGCTCCGCCGCACTGGCCAAGGGCGCAAGCACGGCGATGCCCAGCGCGGCGCCGATCACGGCGGCTCCGGTCAGCAGGCGGCGCACGGTCGTCACAGCAGCCCGGGCTGGGTGACGATTGCCATCACCGACGCGGTCATGACGAAACCGGCGGCGAACAGCCGGGTGAACTCATTCCTCAACAACGCGACCACAAAAACCTCCCGTATCTGATCCGATATACGTAGGTTGTGCCCGCCAGGTTTCACCCAGACTGAACGGCAAACTTATTTTGGGTTCAGGATAGTTTTTCGCACGCGTCCCGAATGCGCTTGCAGGCCTCGGTCAGGATGGTCTCGGAGGTCGCGTAGCTGACGCGGAAGGCCGGGCTGACGCCGAATGCAATGCCCGGCACTGCAGCGACGCGGGCGTGATCGAGGAAATAGTCGATCAGGTCGCTGTCGGTCTCGATCACTTTGTCTTCGGGCGTGCGCTTGCCGATGCAGCCTGTGCAATCGGGATAGACGTAGAATGCCCCCTCGGGGGTTGGGCAATGCAGCCCCGGCGCGGCGTTGAGGCCGGCAACAACGAGGTCGCGGCGACGGCGGAACGCGGCGTTGCGTTCGACCAGGAACGACTGGTCGCCGGTCAGCGCGGCGACAACGGCGGCCTGGCTGATCGATGAGGGGTTCGACGTCGATTGCGACTGGAGCTTGGCCATCGCCTTGATCAGCCACGCGGGCCCGCCGGCAAAGCCGATACGCCAGCCCGTCATCGCATAGGCTTTCGACGCGCCGTTCACGGTCAAGGTCCGCTCGTACAGTTCGGGGCAAACCTGCGCGATCGTCGCGAAGGGCGTGTCGGCGTACCAGATATGCTCATACATATCGTCGGTCAGAACCATGACGTGCGGATGCCGGATGAGGACTTCGCCGAGCGCGCGCAGCTCGTCCGCCGAATAGGCCGCACCGGTCGGGTTGGACGGCGAATTGAGCAGGACCCATTTGGTCCGGGGGGTGATCGCGGCCTCAAGCTGTTCGGGCAGGATCTTGTACAACTGGTTGGCGCCCGCGGGCAGGATCACCGGCGTTCCGCCAGCGAACTCCACGATATCGGGATAGCTGACCCAATAAGGCGCGGGAATGATCACTTCGTCGCCCGCCTGAACGGTGGCGAGGAAGGCGTTGAAGAGCGTGTGCTTGCCGCCCGCATTCACCGAAATCTGGTTGAGCGCGTAAGTCAGTCCGTTGTCGCGTGCGAACTTGTCCGCGATCGCCGCCTTCAATGCGGGCGTGCCGTCAACATCGGTGTAGCGCGTATCGTTGTTGCGGATCGCGGCGATGGCCGCTTCCTTTATGAAGTCGGGAGTGTTGAAATCAGGCTCACCCGCGCTGAGGCCGATCACATCGACGCCCGCGCGCTTCAATTCGCCTACCCGGGCGGACATCGCCAGTGTCGGCGAAGGCGAGATGCGGTTGATGGCGTCGGACAGCTGCGGCACGTCAGTCCCCCTGATTTGCGGGGCGGCTATAAGCGAAGCCGGCGCGCGGGCAACAGGCCGCGCAGCGAATTGCCGACGAAGAAATTCTTGTCCAGCTCGTCAGCGGCAATGTCGTCCTCATAAGCCCGCCCCTCCTCGATCAACTCCGCGCGGAGGATGCCGGGGAGCAGGCCACGCGCGAGCGGGGGCGTACGCAGGCGGCCGCCGGCATCGGGTACGAACAAATTGGTGAAGCCGCCTTCGGTGAGGCAACCCGCCGCATCGCGCAGGATCACCTCAAACGCGCCGGGGGGACGTGGCGGATAGACGCGGCGGTCGCTGGTCTTGTGGCACAGGCGAATATCGTCCGGATGCGCTTCACGAGGCACGATCATCACCGGCACGGGGCCCTCAGGATCTTCGGGCAGCGGCGAAACGTGGATCGCGGCGGCGCCACTGCGCGCGAGGAGCACCCGCACCCGCGAGGGCTGGCGCAACCGGAAGGTCGCTGCCTGGAGGTCGTTGCGCACGCCATGATGGTCGAAGCGGAAACCCAGGGCATCCGCCGACGCGCGCAGCCGGGCGACATGCCCGCGCAGCCGCAGCAGCCCCTCCATCGGGTCGAAGCGCATCGTCTCGATCAAGTCGAACGCATCGGGAGGTGACGGGATGAAGGCGCCCTTTGTCATGCACTCCGCCCATTCGTCGCCCGCATGCGAATCCGCAACGATCCCCGAGCCGAGGCCGACGCTCGCCCGGCCGTCACGGAGGTGCAACGTGCGGATGGCGACGTTGAACGCCGCGCCTGCGCCACCCGCATCGATCCGGCCGATGCTGCCGCAATACGCGCCGCGCGCATCGGCTTCGACCTCGGCAATGACCTCCATCGCGCGGATTTTCGGCGCGCCGGTGATCGAGCCGCAGGGAAAGGTCGCGGCGATCACGTCGACCGCGTCGCGCCCGTCCGCCAATTGCGCGGTGACCGTCGAGGTCATCTGGTGGACCGTCGGGTAGCTTTCGATTTCGAACAACCGTGGCACCTGGACGCTGCCCGCCACGGCGACGCGCGACAGATCGTTGCGCAGGAGATCGACGATCATCAAATTTTCTGCGCGCTGTTTGGCGTCGTGCGCGAGTTCGGCGGCAGCCGCGGACGTGCGGGCGGTCCCCTTCATCGGCCGTGCAGTGAGCTGGCCTTTTTCCAGCGTGAAGAACAGTTCGGGCGAGGAGGACAGCAGCCAGTCCTCGCCGGTCCAGACGACGCCACCATAGCCAGCGCGGGCGCGCCGGCGCAGGCCGGCGTAAAGTGCGAGCGGATGGCCAACGTGCGGCACGTCGGCGCGGAACGTCAAATTGGCCTGATAGATGTCGCCCGCCTCGATCAATTCGAGGATGCGGGCGAGTTTGGTATCATATTCGTCGCGCGTCAGACGGGGCTTGGCCGTCCCGAGCCAGGCACTCGCCGGGTGCGGGAGCAGCGTTTCGGCGGCGCATTCCTCGTAACCCTCGAACAGCCCGAACCACAGCAGCGGCAGGCCGAGCTGCCGCGCCGGAGCAAGTGCGGGTTCGAAGGCCTGGCCCGCTTCATATGACAGGAACCCGGCGGCGTGTTTGCCCCCCGCGGCGGCGGTACGGATCTGATCGAGACAGGGGCGGACCTCGGCCACATCCGAGGCCGCAATGATTTGCGTGGGCGCCGAGTAAAGCCGTGCGGGTGCCGTACTGTGCGCCCGGGCATCGTCGAGCAGAACGAAGGGGGCTGAAGCGTCGAGCACGACGCGCGCTTGCCGCTACGGCATTCCGGGCGCAAGGGAGCAGCAATGCCCGCCTCCACCTTTGACCTGTTCAAGATCGGCGTCGGCCCGTCTTCGTCGCATACCATGGGACCGATGACCGCAGCGGCCGATTTTGCCGCGCGCGTCGGGGATCAGGCGCGGGTCGCGCGGGTCGAAACGAGGTTGTTCGGCAGCCTTGCGCTGACCGGCAAGGGGCATGCCACCGATCATGCAATCATTCTCGGCCTGTCCGGTGAGCGGCCGGCAACGATCTGTCCAGACAAACTTGAGCGCGTGGTCGACGAGGTGCGCCGATCGGGGCGGCTGAGACTGGGCGGAAGGCATGAGATCGCGTTCGACGAGCCGCGGGACCTGCTGTTCCTGCAAAAGGACAAGTTGCCGTTCCATTCGAATGCAATGACGTTCGCGGCCTTCGATGTGGGCGGGGCGAAACTCGACGAGTGGACGGCCTATTCGATCGGCGGCGGCGCAGTCATTGGGGAGGCGGACACGGGCCGCAATGCGCCAGCCGAGGGCGGCTGGGACGTGCCGTTTCGCTTTTCATCGGGCGATGAACTGGTCGCGCTGGCGGCGCGTGAGGGCAAGACGATCGCCGAATTAATGCGCGCCAATGAAGAGGCATCGCTGGCGCCCGATGAGGTGGTCGCGCAGATCAAGGCGATCCGCGATGCGATGTCCGATTGCATCGACCGGGGCATCGCCGCTTCGGGCATTCTGCCCGGTGGCCTCAACGTCAAGCGCCGCGCGCCAGACATTTATCGGCAGTTGATCGCGCGGCAGGAACGCGCGCTGGCCGATCCGTTGACCGTAATCGACTGGGTCAATTTATGGGCGCTGGCGGTGAATGAGGAGAATGCCGCGGGGGGCCGCGTGGTCACCGCGCCGACCAATGGCGCGGCGGGGATCGTCCCAGCGGTGATGCGCTATTACGAGCGCTTCGCTCCCGCCTCCTGCGCCAGAGGCGTCGAAACCTACCTGCTGACCGCCGCGGCGATCGGCGCCCTGTTCAAGGAAAATGCCTCAATCTCGGGTGCGGAAGTCGGCTGCCAGGGCGAAGTCGGCGTCGCCTGTTCGATGGCGGCGGCGGGGCTCGCGGCGGCACTTGGCGGGACGCCGGGGCAGGTCGAAAACGCTGCCGAGATCGGCATGGAGCATAATCTCGGCCTGACCTGCGACCCCGTCGGCGGGCTGGTGCAAGTACCATGCATCGAGCGTAACGCAGTGGGCAGTATCAAGGCGATCGAGGCGGCGCGGCTCGCGCTGCTCGGCGACGGCACGCACCGTGTCAGCCTCGACCAGGTCATCGAGACGATGCGCAAGACCGGGCTGGACATGAGCGAACGCTACAAGGAAACTTCGCTCGGCGGCCTGGCGGTCAACGTCGTCGCGTGTTGAGAGGAGCCAAGATGCGTTGGACAATTTTGGCCCTGCTGGCGCTCGCCGCGTGCGGCAATGCCGGGAAGATCGAAAGCGCCAAGGGTGGCGCGACCGTAAAACTGTCGGGCAATCAGGGCATCCTGACGTTGCGCGGGCGAAGCTGGTCTCCGGCGGTGACGATTGACGCAGCCAACGCCACGTTCACCGGCATCGTGCTCGACGGGGTGAAGGGCATCCATTTCAAGGGCGGCACGGTGATCGGCCCCGGCGGCAAAAGCTATGGCATCCGCATTCTCAAGTCCGAGGACGTGGCGGTCGAGGGTATGACGATCACCGGCGCGCACCGGGGCATCGTCATCGACCGCTCGCAGCAACTCGCCATCCGCAACAACCAGCTGATCTCGCTGATTTCCGACGGGATCGACATCGCCTCGTCGCAGCAGGTCATCGTCGACCGTAATTCGTGCAGCAAATTCACCCCGCAAATGGCGACGTTCGACGCCAGTGGCGTGAAGCATGACGGCGATCATCCCGATTGTATCCAGGCGTGGACCGGGGCTGGCCAGCCGCCGACCAGCGACCTGTTGATCACCAATAACCGTGCCGACGGGATGATGCAGGGCGTGTTCCTCGAAGGGCCGCCCGACGGCAGCTCAAGCCGCTTCACGATCCGCAACAATGATCTGCGCGTGGCGATGTCCAATGCGGTATCGGTCTCGAACCTGCGCGATGTGATCATTCGCGACAATCGGGTGTCCACGGTGCCGGGCGCGCGGCAGATCCGCGACCAGTCGTTGGTCAAGGCAAACATCAACGTCCGCAGCAGTCTGGGCATCGTGTGCGGGAATCAGGTCAACGATGTGCCAAGCAATCTGGCGAACAAGGGATGCTGAAAATGGGCCTTATGAGAGCCGCGATTGCCGCAGCCGTGGCAATCTCGCCGGTTGCAGTCGCGGCGCAATCGGTGCCCTTGACCCCGGCTGTGCAGGCGCGGATTGCGCGCATCCTCAAAGCCACACCGCTGATCGACGGACACAACGATCTTGCCGAGCAGTTGCGTGGCTGTTGCGGGGGCAAGATCGAAGGCCTGGCGCGCGGCACGGACAAGCGCCCCAAACCGCTGATGACCGATATGGCGCGGCTGCATGCGGGGGGCGTCGGCGGGCAATTCTGGTCGGTTTATATCCCTTCCGAAGTCACCGGCGACATGGCGATCCGCGAGACGCTGGAACAGATCGATGTCGTTCACCGGTTGTGCGCGGCCTATCCCAAGGACCTCGCCATGGCGGTGACCGCCGACGATGTGGTGAGGGTGCACAAG
>DATJIN010000049.1:0-3108 GCA_035493275.1 Sphingomonas sp.
TGCCCGCGTCATCCAGTTCGACAAGAAGGCCCGCAAGGTCCAGGTGTCGATCAAGGCGCTCGAAGTGGCCGAGGAGAAGGAAGCCATCGCGCAGTACGGGTCTTCGGATTCGGGTGCGACGCTCGGCGACATTCTCGGCAACGCGCTGAAGAAGCGCGAGAAGTAAGCCTGTTTCAGGCGTTTCTTCCATCAGTTGCAAAGGGCCCCGGTTTCCGGGGCCCTTTTTGTTTGAGTGATTGGGGGCGGCACCGTGGCTGAAGGTGACTGTGGCCGGATCGGGACAAGCCCGGTGATGACACATCGAGAAATCGCGGGCGGCCTCAATACCTTCAAATTACCCGGCAATTGATGTATCGAAGTCACTCAATCGCAAGCATTGAGCGGGGATAACGCGCCGCCCACCGGAGAACCGCATGTCGTTCGAGTCCGACCTGATCGTTGACCGCCGCCGCATTCGCCGCAAGCTGACGTTCTGGCGCGTGGTCAGTGGCCTGCTCGTCATCCTGGCGGTGGTTGGCGGCGGAATGCTGCTCACGCCTGCCGGACGTCAGGCGCTGACCGGCAAAAGCGCCATCGCGCGGGTCAAAATCGAAGGGCTGATCCGCAGCAACGACGAGCGCGTCGCAGCACTGGAGCGGCTGGAGAAGTCGGACGCCGCCGCCGTCATCGTGCACATCAATTCGCCCGGCGGCACCACGGCGGGCTCCGAGCAATTGTTCGACGCGCTGACGCGGCTGAAAGCGAAGAAGCCGCTGGTCGTCGTGATCGAGGGGCTTGGCGCGTCGGGGGCCTACATCACCGCGCTGGCGTCGGATCACATCATCGCGCAGCAGACCTCGCTGGTCGGCTCGATCGGCGTGCTGTTTCAGTTCCCGAACTTCACCGATCTGTTGAAGACCGTCGGCGTCAAGGTCGAGGAGGTGAAGTCGGCGCCGCTGAAGGCCGCGCCGAACGGCTACGAGCCGACTTCGCCGGAAGCGCGCGCCGCGCTCGACGCGCTGGTGAAGGATTCCTTCGCGTGGTTCAAGGATCTGGTGAAGACGCGGCGGCACATGGACGATGCCACGCTTCAGACCGTCTCCGACGGGCGCGTATTCACCGGCAGGCAAGCGATGGGGCTGAAGCTGGTCGACGAACTCGGCGACGAGAAGACCGCGGTGAAATGGCTGCAAGCCCAGAACAAGATCAAGGGCGACCTGCCGGTGCGCGATTACAAGCTCTCACCGCGCTTTTCCGACATGACATTCCTGCGCGCGGCGGCGGCTACGACGCTTGAATCGCTCGGGCTGCCCACGGTGGCGCGGTTTGTCGGCGGAAATGGCGCCGCCAGCCTCAGTGAGCAGTTGCAACTCGAAGGCATGCTGGCATTGTGGCGGCCAGCAGGCACGAATTGAATGTCTGAATCGTGTTTCATCGCTCCGGCGGCCTGTGTGCCGGGGCGAATGCTTTCAATTGTCACGCAAAATCGCTCTCGTCTTGGGCGTTATGCGACTTGACAGTTCAAGGCTTTTTCAAGGAAATGTCACCCGCAACGACCGCGAGCCCCCGAACCGATGATCAAATCAGAACTCGTTCAGCGCATTGCCGAGCATAATCCGCACCTCTACCAGAGAGACGTGGAGAACATCGTCAACGCGATCCTCGAGGAAATTGTCTCGGCGCTATCGCGTGGTGATCGTGTCGAGTTGCGAGGTTTCGGCGCATTTTCGGTGAAGCACCGCCCGGCGCGCGCGGGCCGCAATCCGCGCACCGGCGAGCATGTCCCCGTCGAGCAGAAGAGCGTGCCGTTCTTCAAGACCGGCAAGGAAATGCGCGAACGGCTGAACCGCAACGGCCACGACGAGGAAGCCGCGGCGTCCTCCTGATCGTTCGCGCGGCGTTCTCGCGCGCTGATACGCCGGACCATTCGGAAAGGGCGGGATGCGTAAGATCGTCAACACCGTGGTGATCGTACCGCTCGCGCTGGTGTTGCTCGCCTTCGCGCTCGCCAACCGCCGTTTCGTCACCCTGTCGTTCAACCCCTTCGACCCCAGCGATCCCGCGCTGGCGCTGACCCTGCCGCTGTTCGTCGTCATTATCGCCTCGGTGATGCTGGGCGTGCTGGCGGGTGGTCTCGCGGTCTGGTTCGGGCAGCGCCGCCACCGCAAGGCGGTCCGCCGGCTGGAGGCGGAGGCCGCGCAGACCCGCGCCGAGCTTGCGGAACTGCGGCGAAATGCGGCTTTTCCGGCCCCCGCACCCCGGCCCGGCGTCCCGCCGCTGGCCATTGCACAAGACAAGCAGCACGCGACGTTGTAGAACGCGCCTTCACTGCTTGGATCGCTTAAAATCAGCTCAAACCCCATGTCCCTGATCGTGAAAATCTGCGGCCTGTCCGAACCGGAGACGCTTGAGGCGGCTCTGGATGCGGGTGCCGACATGGTCGGGCTGGTGTTCTTTGCGCCTTCGCCCCGCAATGTCGATCTGGCGCACGCGGCGGAGTTGGCAGCGCGGGCGCGCGGGCGCGCGGAGATCGCGGCGCTCACCGTCGATGCCGACGCCAGGCTCATGGACGCGATCGCGGAGCAGGTTCGCCCCGACTGGTTTCAGTTGCATGGCGCTGAGACGCCCGAGGCCGCGGCGGCGATCCGCGAGACGTACGATACGCGGGTGATGAAGGCGATTGCGGTGGCGGCCCGCGCCGATCTCGGCAACGTGGCCCCCTATGCGTCCGTTGTGGACCGCATCCTGTTCGATGCCCGCGCGCCGAAGGACGCCACGCGCCCCGGCGGGCTCGGTGTGCCGTTCGACTGGAATATTCTCAAGGGGCTCGATCTGGCCAAGCCGTTCGTGCTGTCGGGCGGACTGAACATGGGCAATCTCGCGCAGGCCGTCCGGGTCGCGCGGCCGCACGGCGTCGACGTGTCCTCCGGTGTCGAGCGCGCGCTCGGCGTCAAGGACGCCAACATGATCCGCGCCTTCATCGGCGCAGCACGCGGGGCCGAGGCCAGCCTGCGCACGGCAACCGCCAATGCGGGATAATTTCGCGGCCTCGACACCGGTCGGGGCTTACAACAAGTAGAACGTGGATGACCGGAACGGGTTCGGTCATCGCCAGGGATAGTCATGAGT
>DATJIN010000050.1:0-8179 GCA_035493275.1 Sphingomonas sp.
CAGATTGGCATGGCTGAGCATCACGCCTTTGGGCCGCCCCGTTGAACCCGAGGTGTACATCAGCGCGGCGAGGCTGTCGGGATCGGCGTTCGAAGGCGGCAATGCGTCGCCCCCGCCGGCCTCGGTCGCCAGTTTGCAGGCTACAGGGACATCGCTCGCTTCCAGCGTCGCCGCGCGCCCCCCCGCCGTCAACAGCAACGATGCCCCGCTATCCGCCAATATGTGCGCCACCTGCGCCCGCTTGAGCACCGGGTTGACCGGCACATGCACCAGTCCGGCGCGCGGTGCGGCGAGCGGCATCAGGCACGCTTCAACGGTCTTGGGCAGCCAGGTGGCCACGCGCGCGCCGGAGGCGAAGCCGAATGACGCCAGCCAACCTGCCAATTCGCCGACACGCCTTTCCGCCTCGGCATAACCAATCGCCCCTTGCGCGGTGATCAGTGCATCGCCCGTGCCAAAGCCCAGCAGGTGATCGACCGGACGCGGCACGGGATCGAGTTCGACCATGAGTCCGCCCTAACGCCTCGCCACCCTGCTTGCGACCCCGCATCGTCTCGTCTAGCTGCACCGCAGCATGGGGGTCCGAGCCGACACGATCGTCCGCGAAACGCTGCGCGACAGCCTGTCGCTCGATCAGGCGCGCGTGGATGCGATGGACGCGCACACGCCGCTTTTCGGTGCGCTGCCCGAACTCGATTCGATGGCGGTGGCGACTTTGCTCACCGAACTCGAAGACCGGCTCGGCACAATCATCGACGATGATGAGGTCGACGCGGAAATGCTCGAAACCTTCGGCGCGCTGGTTGCCTTCGCCAAAAAGAAGCTCAGTCGCCGGTAACCTTCGCCGGACCGAGATCGCCCTGCCCCACCGTCGCGCCGGCCATCTCCAGCATCCGGTCGAGCGACGTCTTCGCCCGCACGCGCAGGCCTTCCTCGATCTCGATCCGCGGCTCCAGATCGCGCAGCGCGATATAGAGCTTTTCCATCGTGTTGAGCGCCATGTACGGGCAGATATTGCAGTTGCAGTTACCGTCCGCGCCCGGCGCGCCAATGAAGTTCTTGTGCGGCACCGCCTTGGTCATCTGATGGATGATGTGCGGTTCGGTGGCGACGATCAGCGTGTCGCCGGCCAGCGCCTTGGCATATTCGAGGATGCCGCTGGTCGACCCCACATAATCGGCAAGATCGAGAATGTGCGCCGGGCATTCGGGGTGCGCCGCGACCGGCGCGCCGGGATGCTGCGCCTTCAATTTAATCAGCTCGCTTTCAGAGAACGCCTCGTGGACGATGCACACGCCCGGCCACAACAGCATGTCGCGCCCGGTCTTGCGCTTGAGGTAGCCGCCGAGATGCTTGTCGGGCCCGAAAATGATTTTCTGATCGAGCGGGATTTGGCTGAGGATTTTTTCGGCGGAGGAGCTGGTGACGATGATGTCGCTCATTCCTTTCACGTCAGCCGAACAGTTGATGTAGGTCAGCGCGATGTGATCGGGGTGTTCGGCGCGGAACTTGGCGAATGCTTCAGGCGGGCAACTGTCTTCTAGCGAGCAGCCCGCGTCCATGTCCGGCAGCACGACGATCTTGTCGGGCGACAGGATTTTCGCCGTCTCCGCCATGAACCGGACGCCGCAAAACGCGATGACGTCCGCATCGGTCGCTTGTGCCTTGCGGCTGAGATCGAGCGAGTCGCCGACGAAATCGGCAATGTCCTGCAGTTCCGGGCGCTGGTAATAATGCGCGAGGATCACCGCGTTGCGCTCCTTGCGGAGGCGATCGATCTCGGCACGAAGGTCGAGGCCCTGGAGGCTGCCGGGTTGATAGCTCATGCTGCCTAGCTAGTGCGCCAGCGGCCAAATTGAAACGCCTGCGCTAGAGCAGCGACTTCGGAGCGTAAGCGAGCGGCGCGTGCGTCGCACCGGGTGCTCCGTTGGTCACCACCGGATAGAGCGCGTCGGCGACGGGGCTCACGGCCAGCAATTCGCTGAAGACAAACATTCCGACGATGACGGCCAGACCCGTGAACCACGCCGGATGCACTGACCCGCGACGACGCAGGTCAAACGCCATGCCGATCACCGGAAAAATCAGCCCGCAACCCCAGGCGATCTCAAAGCTCCACGGAATCATTAACGGCATCGGCAGCAGGCGTCCGAACCCCGGGCCCATGATCGTCGCCATCGCGCAAACGTGCAGACGCCGGTGCCAGTCGGTGCGCTTGCGCATGGCGATCGCCGTCCAGGTCAGGCCGGCAAAGGTGACCACCGTCAGCGGATTGATGATCATGAAGCGCTGCGGCTGGAAGAAGGGCGGGACCAGCCCATAGCGCACCGCGCGGGTCGAAATCACGCAGCCCATGATCACCATCACGATGGTCCAGCCGCCGGCAATCCAGCCGAGCGTGCGATGCAGCGCCATCGAGTTGCGCGCGACCAGCGTCGATTGCGTAACAAAGAGCGCGATCCACGTCATGAATGTGACCGCGTGCATGTGAACCACCAGCGGTGACCCAAAGCTTGAACGCCCCGCGAAAAACTGCGTGGAAAATCCGGCGATGATGACCGCGGCCATGCCGATGGCCAGTCCCGCAAACAGGCGCTCTTCGCGCGTCGCGCCAGATGTCAGTGCAATCGTCGCCATCGTTACCCCCTTGGTTTGGATGCGACTCCGTAGCGGCCGTCTATCCCTTGGCGCTCGACCGGGCAATCCGCGGGCGGCGGTTATCGGGGGTTGGTACGCAGAATGACGTCCAGCGGCGTGGATTCGTCCCACAATTCCGAACTGCGGCGATCGCCTTCCGAGGCGTAGCGCACCGCGACGTTGACGTCGCCGACACCCTCCGCCGCGAGTGGCGCCTTGACCAGTTGCGCAATCGCCGTGCGCCCGCTCTCACGCGCGCGGGCGATCCATGCTGGATCATTGGCCGTCTTGGTCACCGCACCCGTGGCGCGCGACGAAACCTGCTGCTGCAGCCGCTGCATGCTGCCGCGCGGGACGATCAGGCCCTTGGGCAGCTCGACGGGTGCCGCGGCCTCATCGATATTGGGTTTCGCCGGCATCACATCGGGGACAGTGACGACCATCGTCTTGGTCGCGGCATTCCAGCGCATGTCCTTCTTCCCGAAGCGCCGCAGGTCGACGAAGTAATCGACAGTGTAGGGCAGCGTCCGCGACTGGGTGTTGAGGATGCGGCCGAACAGCACGGCATCGCTCGCGCTCGCCCGCACCTGCCCGGAGAGCGTCGCCACCTTCAGGCTCACCGTCTGATCGAACACCGTATCGATCACCTTGGCGGATTCGAACGGCACGTTGATCTCGGCTTCGTGCCGCACACCGCGCTCGCGCCACAGCATGACGGCCAGAACCAGTGCGAGCAGCGCGAAACCGAGCACCGCCCAACGCGACAGCGACGTCCGTGTCACGCCGCGCGCCGCCAATCGTCACCCGCGCGCATCACCACGCCGCGCTGCTCCAGATCGATGAGGTGCGCCAGGACAGATCGCCCCGCCGCACCGTACAGCCGCTGATCGAGCCCGGCGTACATTTGCGGGACCATATCGGCGATCGCCGCGGTGCCTTTGTCGATCAGGCGCAGGATCTGCCCCTCACGCTGCTTGCGATGACCGGCGAGCGAGCGGACGAAACGCTGCGGCTTTTCGACCGGATCGCCATGCGCGGGATAATAGATCGCGTCCTGGCGTGCCTCCAGCTTGGCCAAACTGGCCATGTAATCGGCCATATCGCCATCGGGCGGACTGATGACGGTGGTCGACCAGCCCATGACGTGATCGCCGGTGAACAGCGCACGTTCCTCGACGAGTTCGAAGCACAGATGGTTCGAGGTGTGCCCCGGCGTCGCCACCGCCGCGAGGGTCCAGCCGGGACCACTCACCGTCGCGCCGTCCATCATCACTCGACTTGGCGTGTACGTGTCATCGAACGACGCATCGGCGCGCGGGCCCAGATCCTCGAGCACCAGCGGCGCGCAGCCCATCACCGGCGCGCCCGTACGCTCGGCCAGCGGTTTGGCCGCCGGGGAATGGTCCTTGTGGGTGTGCGTGCAGAGGATCGCGACGATGCGTTCGCCCCCCAACGCGCCGGTGATCGCGTCGAGATGCGCCGGATCGTTGGGGCCAGGGTCGATCACCGCCACTTCGCCCTGCCCGATCACATAGGTCTGTGTGCCGGTGAAGGTGAATGGCGACGGATTGTCCGCAGTGATGCGCCGCACCAGCGGGGACAATTGCACCGAGCGTTCCGCAGTCATGCCCCACGATGTAGCATCGCGGGGCGGACTTACCAGTTTTTAGGCCAGCTTAGTGCGTCTCGCCGAGACCCGATTTGGCAAGTGACTCGCGGACGCGCTCGGCGGTCTTGCGGCCGATTTCAGCCTGGGCGAGCGCTTCGCGCACCTGACGATCGATCTGCGCCGCATCGATCCTTGCGCTGATCTCGCGCGCCGCCTCGGCATGCGCCATCGCCGCAGCGACGCGTTCTTCGATATGCGCATCGGCGATCGTCTTGCGGACCTTGTCGCTGGTGGCCAGCGCGATGGCCCGCTGAACGTCGGCCTGTTTCATGATATTGCGGGTAAATTCGTTGACGCGGCGCGAAATGTCTTCGCTCATCACCTTGACATAGGGGTCGTCGGCCGTGCGCCCATCGGGGCAGGTCATCACATTCTTTTGGATGTTGAGGTTGCGGTGGTTGCTGTCGACATCGACGCCGCATTTGGCCTGGATGAACGCCTTCTGCTCCGGCGTGAACCAGCTCTGCGGCGTGTGACGCTCGATCGCCTGGCCGATCGCGTCATGCGGGGTTGCGGGGGCGGCAGTCGCCACGAAGGCGAGGCCGAGCGAGAGAAGAAGGGCGTGCTTCATGCCCGCCGGGATAACCGACGCTACATTTGTAGCCAACTACAATTGTAGCGCGTGTGCTACGCGGTCTTTTCCGCGCCAAACAGCTCGTGCAGCTCGCCCGCTTCGTACATCTCCATCATGATGTCCGAACCGCCGACGAACTCGCCATTGACGTAGAGCTGCGGGATCGTCGGCCAGTCGCTATAGGCCTTGATGCCCTGGCGGATGCCCTGGTCCTGCAGCACGTCGACGGTTTCGAACTCGACGCCAAGATGTTCGAGGATCGAAATGGCGCGGCTCGAAAAACCGCATTGCGGGAACAGCGGCGTGCCCTTCATGAAAAGCACCACGGGGTTCGACTTCACGATCCCCTCGATCCGGGCGTTGGTGTCGTCAGTCATGTCGAACAATTCCCCAATCAATCTCAAGCCGCGGAGGTGGGCACGGCGGTGGTCAGTTGCAAGGCATGCAGTTCGCCCCCCATCCGCCCGCCGAGCGCGGCATAGACCCGCCGCGTCCGCTCGACGCGGTTCACGCCGACGAAGCTCGCCGAGGTGACACGCGCCGCCCAATGGTCGTTATCGCCCGCCAGATCGGTAAGCTCGACCTCGGCATCGGGAATCGCCGCGACGATCAAGGCTTCGATATCGGCGGCGGCCATCGGCATCGCGGTTACTTCGATTCCAGCAATTGCCGGCGCGCCTCAACGGTCTTGTCGTCGAGCATCTTGCGAAGTTCGGCGTCATCAACCTCGACTTGCGCCGCGGTCAGATCGCCGAGCAATTTGCGGATGACGTCCTCGTCGCCCATTTCCTCGAACTCGGCCTGGACCACCGCCTGCGCATAAGCGTCGGCCTCTTCCCTCGTCAGGCCCATCTTCTCGGCCGCCCACAGTCCAGCGAGCTTGTTACGGCGCGCCACGACCCGGAACATCATTTCCTCGTCGCGCGCGAACTTGGTTTCGAATGCGCGTTCACGATCGTCGAAAGTCGTCATGCGGTTCCTCTTGCTTTGAACGGCAGCCTAGGGGCTCAGTCCGCGACCGTCACCACCATTTTGCCCACGGCCTTGCGCGCCGCCATGTCGGCGATCGCCTGGCCGCCCTGTTCGAACGGGTAAGTCATCGTCACGCGCGGTGATATCTTGCCCTCGTCCCACAGTTTGAACAGCGTTTCGACGTGCGCCTGATGCGCCGCCGGATCGCGCGCGGTGAACGCGCCCCAGAACACGCCGCACACGTCGCAGCTCTTCAACAGCGTCAGATTGAGCGGCAGTTTCGGAATGCCTGCGGGGAAACCGACGACGAGGTAGCGCCCCTCCCACGCGATCGAGCGCAGCGCCGGTTCGGCATAATCACCGCCGACGCCGTCATAGATCACATTGAAACCGCCTTTGCCGCCTGCCGCCTTGAACTGTTCGGCCAGCGCCTTGGATTGCTCCTTATCGAACGGCGCCTTGCCGTAGATCACCACGTCGTCGCAGCCAGCCTCACGCGCCGCCTGCGCCTTTTCCTCGCTCGACACCGCGCCGACCACGCGCGCACCATAGGCCTTGCCGAGTTCGATGGCCGCCAAGCCCACGCCGCCCGCCGCGCCGAGCACCAGCAGGCTGTCCCCCGCCTTGATGTGCCCGCGATCGACCAACGCGTGGATCGATGTGCCATAGGTCATCATAAACGCCGCGCCCTCGGCGAACGAGCGGCCCTTGGGCAGCTTCATCGCACGCGTCGCGTCGACGGCGATCTGTTCGACCAGCCCGCCATGCCCCGTCACCGCGAACACATGATCGCCGACCGCGAACCCGCTGACGCCCTCGCCAATCGCCGAAACCACGCCGGCAATCTCGCTGCCCGGCGCGAACGGGCGCTGCGGCTTGAACTGGTATTTGTCTTCGATGATCAGGACGTCCGGGTAATTAATCGCGCAGGCCTTCACGTCGATCAGCAACTGACCCGCACACGCGGTCGGTGCGTCGATATCGGTCATTTGCAGCGTGTCGGGGCCGCCGGGGGCGGTCGAGAGCAAGGCCTTCATGCAATCTCCTTCGGTGTCAGCCATTCGGGCTGGCGTGCTTCGTGCGCGGCGATGTGATCCTTGCTGCTCAATGTCAGGGCGATCTCGTCGGTCCCCGACAAGAGGCAGGATTTGCGGAACGGATCGATCTCGTAGCGGAAGCGGTCCTGAAACTCGGTGGTGACGCTTTGCTGCTCGAGGTCGACATGGATCGGCTCGCCCTGCGCGGCGACCACCATCAGCCGATCGACCGCGTCCTGCGGCAAGACCACCGTCAGCAAGCCATTCTTGAAGGCGTTGCTGGAAAAAATGTCCGAAAAACTCGGCGCGATCACCGCGCGGATGCCCAGATCGTTGATCGCCCAGGCGGCGTGTTCGCGGCTCGAGCCACAACCGAAATTATCCCCGGCGATCAGGATTGGCGCCCCGGCATAGCGTTCGTCGTCGAACACATTGCCCGGCTCGGCGCGCACCGCCTCGAACGCCCCGCGCCCCAGGCCCTTGCGCTCGATCGTCTTCAGCCACGGCGCAGGAATGATCACGTCGGTGTCGACGTTCTTGCGCCCGAACGGATAGGCGCGGCCATCGATCGTCGAAACGGGTTCCATCGGTCTTCCCTGCCCTTCGACAAAGTTTCGCGCAATCGCTATGGGCACGCGAAATGACCGACCGCCCGATTTTGACGCCCCCCGACGGCCACAAGCGTGTGCTGCTGCACAGCTGCTGCGCCCCCTGTTCGGGCGAGGTGATGGAGGCGATGACCGCTTCGGGGATCGATTACACGATCTTCTTCTACAACCCGAACATCCACCCCAAGGCCGAATATGAGCTGCGCAAGGAGGAGAATATCCGCTTTGCCGAAGCGCACGGCATCCCCTTCGTGGACGCGGATTACGATACGCAGAACTGGTTCAAGCGCGCCAAGGGCATGGAATGGGAGCCCGAGCGCGGCCTCCGCTGCACGATGTGCTTCGACATGCGGTTCGAACGCACCGCGCTTTACGCCCACGAACACGGTTTCCCGGTGATCACCTCGTCGCTCGGCATCTCACGCTGGAAGGACATGAACCAGATTAACGGTTCGGGCGAACGCGCCGCCTCGCATTATGACGGCCTGAGCTATTGGACCTTCAATTGGCGCAAGGGCGGCGGCGCCGCGCGGATGATCGAGATTTCGAAGCGCGAGCAATTCTACCAGCAGGAATATTGCGGCTGCGTCTATTCGCTGCGCGACACCAACGACTGGCGCGTGAAGAACGGCCGGGATGAAATCAGGATCGGGGAACTTTACTATGGCGACACTCCTGAAGG
>DATJIN010000051.1:0-27752 GCA_035493275.1 Sphingomonas sp.
GGTCTTGCAGACGATGACCGCCCAAGAATCTTCGGTGATGGACGGCAGATAGGCGGCAAGCTCGCCGCGCGTCGGTTCGCGATACCAGTCGGCGCGGGCGAACTGGCTGCCCTTGCCGTCGGGCGGGCCATAGCCCGTGGCTTTGCCGCCGCTCGAACCGCCCTTGCCACCGCCAAGTTTCGAGATGTCGCTGGCGGCGAAATCGGATGAGCTCATCCAAATGGGGTTCGGCGGCTGGGTCTTTGGTACGATCGGCGGAGGCGGTATGACTGGCGGGGGAATTTGCGCTGCCGCGCGCTGTTCTTGTCGTTGTTTTGGCTGCGCCGCCTTGGGTGCGCCGCCAGCTTCGGGTTCCGGAAACTCGAACGTCTTGAGCACGCTGGCCGGATGCTGGACGATCTTCCGGAAGCTGGGCGTGAGCCAGACGATCAGGAGCAGCGCAAGCTCTACCGCCAGCGTCAGCGCGATGGCGCGCCAGCGGGGGCGGCGGTTGGGCTGCAAGAATGTGCCCGGCTCGCCCGGTTTGCTGGTCGCCAGCACGTCTGTCCCGCCCAAGAAGATTTGCCAGCCCAGTGCCGAGGCGGCATGAACGCGCGCTGAGCGAGTGGCCGATCCGCGGCCGTGCGGCAATAGGGCCAGTAATTTCGTGTCATCCGCCGAACCGGACAAACCTGCCATCGCTGCCGCCGTGCCCGTGATCCGGCAGCAATGGCCGTGGCTGATCGTCGCCGTTGCGGCGATTTTGATGGCGGTGGTGTTTGGCGTGACGCGGCTGAGCGCCCCGTCGTCGAAGGGCGCGCCGCTCGCGCAGAACCAGTCGCGCCCGCCCACGCCGCCGCCGGCGGTGGAGCCAGTCGTCAATGCCGACATTTCGCCTGACGACGCACGGAAGTTGAATGAGGCGGTACCATTCGCGAAGGGACCGAACCCGGCAGCACGGCCCTATATTCTCGGCGCGACCGGGGACGAACGCGAAAAGGCGATCACCTGCCTCGCCGCTGCGGGCTATTATGAAGCGGGCGATGACGCCGACGGCCAGAAATCGGTCGATCAGGTCGTGCTCAACCGTTTGCGCCATCCGGCGTTTCCCAAGTCCATCTGCGCCGTCGTGTTCCAGGGGGCGGAGCGATCGACCGGTTGCCAGTTCACCTTTGCCTGTGATGGTACGCTCGCGTCGCGCCGACCGTCGGACGCCGCGTGGAAGCGTGCGCGCACGGTTGCGGAACGGGCGCTCAAAGGGACGGTCGACAAGCGGGTCGGCCTCGCAACGCACTATCACACCGATTGGGTGCTGCCCTATTGGAGCCCGACGCTCGACAAGATCGCGCGCGTGCAGACGCACTTGTTCTTTCGCTGGAAGGGCTGGTGGGGGACGCCGCCGGCGTTTCGCAGCGGCTATGCGGGCGGCGAGGCGCTCGACCCGCGCATCGCCTATCTCGCGCCGGGGATTTTGGTCGACGGGGCGATCCCGGGCGGCCCGTCGCCGCTGGTCATCCCCAATGTGTCACAGGCCACGTTGGGCAAGAATGTCCCGCGGCTCATAGACCCGGACCGCGCGCAATATGTGCTGCAGCTCGACAAGGATGCGTTCCCGGGCAGTTATGCGACCACCGCGCTGGGCATTTGCCGGGGTAAGAGCGAGTGCACTGTGATGGGCTGGCTCAAGGCCGAGCAGATCCCGCGGACCACGCCCATTCGCCCGGCCAACATGCAGGCGGTGTCGTTCCTTTATCGCCGTCGCGCGAGCCTGCCGCACGATCAGGTTTTGTGGAATTGCCGCGTGTTCAAACGGCCTGATCCGGCGCAATGCATTCCGGGAACCGGCCCTGTTGGGTCGCCGGTCACACCGATGGCGGAGTGAGATAATGAGTGAGTTCGAAACAATTCGCTACGCGGTCGATGATGGGATCGCGACACTGACGTTGCACCGGCCCGAGCGGATGAATGCATTCACGCCGGTGATGATGCGCGAAATGATCGCGGCGTTCGATCTGGCGGATGCCGATGACGCAGTGCGCGCGGTGATCGTGATGGGTGAAGGCAAGGCGTTCTGCGCGGGCGCCGATCTTGGCTCGGGTGGGGAAACCTTCGATTATGCCAAGCGCGGCGGCAAATGGGGTGAGGCCTCGCCAATTCGCAACGACGGTTCGGTCGACTTCGACCATCCCGGCGTGCGCGATGGCGGCGGTCGGCTGACCCTGCGGATCTTCGCCAGCAAAAAGCCGGTGATCGGCGCGATCAACGGCGCGGCAGTGGGCATCGGAGCGACGATGACGCTGCCGATGGACTTCCGGCTGGCGAGCGATAGCGCGCGCTTTGGCTTTGTCTTCGCGCGGCGCGGGATCGTCCCCGAGGCGGCGTCGAGCTGGTTCCTGCCGCGCCTGGTGGGGATCAGCCAGGCGCTCGAATGGTGCTATTCGGGACGGGTGTTCGGGGCGGACGAGGCGTTGAAGGGCGGGCTGGTGCGCAGCGTGCATGCGCCTGACGATTTGCTGGCCGCAGCGCGGGCGCTTGCCAAGGAACTGACCGCCGAAAGCGCGCCGGTGTCGATCGCCCTGACGCGACAGGCGATGTGGCGGATGCTGGGCGCGGCGCATCCGATGGAAGCGCACCGGCTCGACAGCCGGATGATCTGGTTGCGCGGGGCGAGTGGCGATGCGCGCGAGGGCGTGTCGAGCTTTCTGGAAAAGCGGGAGTCGAAATTCGTCGACAAGGTGAGTGCCGACCTGCCCGATTTTTCACCGTGGCTTGACGATCCGGACTGGTAGATCGAGATCAATTGCAATCACCGTTGCGCATGCTAAACGATTATGATGCAAGGTGAACTTCGCTCGCTGACTTACACCAGCCGCGCGGCGGACGGTCTCGATGAGGACGCGATCTTCCGCATTTACAAGACCGCGGTCGAGCTGAACGCGATCGACGGCATCACCGGCCTGCTGGTTTATGACGGCCAGTCGTTCATGCAGATCATCGAAGGGGGGCAAGAGGCGCTGGACGCGCTGGTTGTCCGGCTGCGGCAGGATCCGCGTCACTGCGACTTCAATATCCTGGATGAGCGCACGATCGCCGTTCGCAGCTTTGCCGGCTGGTCGATGCGGCTAGTGAAGGTCGATCGCGCCCATTTGCGCGCCGTGGAAGATCTCGATGTCGAACTGGGCGCGCGGGTCCAGCCCGACGTACGCGCGATGCTGCTGGCCAATGCAGCGGTAATGACCCAGGCCGCGTAGGGTCTGGCATTTTGCACGGACGCCATTAGCGTCCGGCCATGAGCTCGCTTTTCCGCCGTAAGGCCATTGTCACCGAACTCCCGCAACATCAGCAACTGGCGCGAACCCTTGGGTGGCCGCACCTTCTCGCGCTCGGCATCGGCGCGATCGTCGGGACGGGGATCTTCACGCTGATCGGGGTCGGCGCGGGTCGTGCGGGGCCGGCGGTACTGATCAGTTTCGCGGTGGCGGGGGCGATCTGCGCGTGCGCGGCGCTGGCCTATGCCGAAATGGCGACGATGATCCCGGCTTCCGGGAGCGCCTACACCTATAGCTACACCGTCTTGGGCGAGGTGATCGCCTGGGTCGTCGGCTGGTCGCTGATCCTCGAATATTCACTAGTGGTAGCGACGGTGGCGGTCGGCTGGTCGGGCTATGCCACTGGGTTCCTCGACGGAATCGGGGTGCATTTGCCCGATGTGCTGCGACACGGGCCCACCGTGGTCGATGGCGCGATCACCGCTTGGGGCATCAACGTGCCGGCGATCTTCATCATCTTCGTTGTGGCCGCGCTGCTCAGCGCGGGGACCAAGGAGAGCGCGACCATCAACACCGCTTTGGTGGTGCTCAAGCTCGTCACGCTGGCGCTGTTCGTCGCAGTGGCTTTGCCGCATTTCGATGCCGCCAACATCAAGCCGTGGGCGCCGTTCGGTTATGGCGCGGTGGATAATGGCAGCGGGGTGAAGCATGGCGTGATGGCGGCCGCGGCGATCATCTTCTTCGCATTTTACGGGTTCGATGCGATTTCGACGGCCGCGGAGGAGACCAAGAACCCCAAGCGCGACCTGGCGATCGGCATCGTCGGATCGATGGCGGCATGCACGGTGATCTACATGGTCGTCGCGGCGGCGGCGGTCGGGGCGATGGGCTTTGCCGGGTTTGCGACGAGTGCCGAGCCGCTGGCGGTGATCCTGCGTTCGATCGGGCAGGGCGGGGTGGCGACGGTGGTCGCGGCGGCGGCGGCGATCGCGCTGCCGACTGTGCTGCTCGGCTTTCTCTACGGGCAGAGCCGGATCTTCCTCGTCATGGCGCGCGACGGGTTTTTGCCGATGAAGCTGGCCGAAGTATCGAAGCGGGGGACGCCCGCCAAGATCACCTGGCTGACGGCGATTTTTGTCGCGATCATCGCGGGTGTGTCCCCGCTCGATTTGATCGCCAGCCTCGCCAATGCGGGGACGCTGTGCGCGTTCATCGCGGTGGCGGCGTGCGTGCTGGTGATGCGGCAACGCGAGCCGGATCGTGAGCGCAGTTTCCGCACGCCGCTTGCTTGGGTCGTCTGCCCGGCGGCGATCCTCGGTTGTCTGTACCTGTTCACCAGCCTTCAGCCGATTACCCAGAAGAGCTTCTTCGTGTGGAACGGCGTCGGGCTGCTGATCTATTTCCTCTACGCGCGGCGAAAGGCGGTGCTGGCATGAAGGCGCTACTCCCTCTGGTCCTGATTGCGGCGCCTGCCGCGGCGAAGACGATCGACGTCGCGCCCGGGCCGAACGCGCAGGAGCGGCTGCAAACCGCGCTGATCGACGCGCAACCGGGCGATGTGATCCAGCTGGCGGCGGGGCGGTTCGTGCTGAGCGACGGGCTGTCGCTCGATGTCGCCAAGGTCACCGTGCGCGGGGCGGGCGCGGACAAGACCGTGCTGGACTTCAAAGGCCAACAGGGCGCGGGCGAGGGGCTGCTGGTGACCTCGTCCGACGTGGTGCTGCGCGATTTCGCGGTCGAGGACGCCAAGGGCGACGCGATCAAATCCAAGGGCGTCGAGCGGACGGTGTACAAGAACCTCCGCGTCGAATGGACCGGGGGGCCGAAGGAAACCAACGGTGCCTACGGACTCTATCCGGTCGCCAGCAAATGGGTGTTGATCGACGGCTGCATCGTGAAGGGCGCATCCGACGCGGGGATCTATGTCGGACAGTCGCAGGATATCGTCGTTCGTAACAACGTGGCGCAGGGCAATGTCGCCGGGATCGAAATCGAGAATTCGTACCGCGCCGACGTTTTCCACAATGTCGCCAGCCACAACACCGGCGGCATATTGGTGTTCGATCTGCCCAATTTGCCGCAAATGGGCGGGCATTCGATCCGCGTTTTCGAGAATCAGGTGACGCAGAACGACACGCCGAATTTCGCGCCCAAGGGCAATATCGTCGCCAGCGTGCCCAACGGGACGGGCATCATGGTGATGGCAAATCGCGACGTGCATGTGTTCAAGAACGCGCTGAGCGACAACGCCACGACCAACATCATGATTGTCGCGTACAAGCGTCCGTTCGAGGACAAGACTTACGACCCGCTGCCGCACAATGTGGTGGTGCGGCAGAATGCGCATGGCCGTGCAGGCTGGGCGCCGGGATTTGTCGGCGGCAAGGAGCTGGCGGCGGCGATGGGCGGCGCGCTGGCGCCGGTGTTCTGGGACGGCGCCGGCGGGCGCGAGCGAACGAACATCGTCATCGACGAAATGGTGCCGGTTGTGAGCCTTAATTTGCCGGAAGCGCTGACGCCGGTTGAGCAGGCCAAGCCGGGCGTGGTCGATCTGAAGAGCGGCAAGCCGGTGACCGAGCCCGCCGCCGTGGTGCTGCCCGCGTCGATGGAGGCGGCGGCGAGGTGAAGCGTGCGCTGGCGGCGTTGTTGTTGCTCGGCGCGGCGCCGATCGCGACTGTGGATGATGGGTTGATCTCAGGTGACACGCTGCCGCCGAAACTGTCGGACTATCGCTTCTTCAATGGCGAGGCGGCGAACGCGCGAGTGACGGCTTATCACCTGACCACGCCCCTTTTTTCGGATTACACCGACAAGGATCGGTTCTTTTACATGCCCCCGGGCCGGCGGATCAGGTTCGACGCCAGCGGGGCTGCGCAGTTTCCGGTGGGGGCGGCGCTGATCAAGACGTTCCGCTATGGGCCGAGGAAGCTGGAGACGCGGGTGTTGCTGCATCGCGCGGCGGGCTGGATCGCGCTGCCTTATGTGTGGGACGGCAATGACGCGGTCCTCAAGCGCGGCGGGACGCGGCTGGCGGCGGCGGTGAAGGGGCAGCCGATCAGTTACGCCGTGCCCAACGTCAACCAGTGCAAGGAATGCCATCAGAACGGCGTGGCGCCGACCCCGATCGGCCCCAAGGCGCGCAATCTGGATGACGCGCAGCTGGCGGCGTGGCGCAAGGCGGGGCTCGCCGATGCGGCACCCGCGGTGCCCAAAATGCCGCGCTGGGACGATGCCGCGCAGCCGATCGCGCTAAGGGCGCGGGCCTATCTCGAGGTCAATTGTGCGCATTGTCACAAGCCCGACGGATCGGCGAGCAATTCGGGGCTGTTCCTCGGCTGGGATCAGCCCGCCGGGCCTTCGCTAGGCATCGGCAAGGGGCCGGTGGCGGCGGGGCGGGGCAGCGGGGGACGGATGGTCGGGATCGCCCCGGGACATCCAGAGGCGTCGATCCTGACGTACCGCATGGCCTCGACCGAAGCCGGCGTGGCGATGCCCGAACTGGGCCGCGCGACGGTGCATGCCGAAGGCGTCGCGCTGATCGAAAACTGGGTGCGATCGATGCACTGACGGAACGTCGCTGCCGCCCCCCGCGTTGACGCTGCACATCCAGAGGAGGCCGGCATGACGACGATTTTCGGGCAGATCAAAGACGCGATTTTCGGACATGATGCCGAGGCGGCGACCCCGGCCCCTGCCACACCCCAAGCAGTCCCCGATTTGCAGACGCAAGCTGCGCCAGCACCCGCAGCACCGGCCAGCGCGCAAGACGTCGAAACGCGGCTGCGCGATATCGCCGCCAAGAAGGGTGCTAAATCCAATTACGACGAGTCGATTGTGGATCTGATGAAGCTGCTCGACCTCGATTCCAGCCTCGACAATCGCAAGCAGCTGGCGAGCGAGCTGGGCTATACCGGGGCGCTTGACGGGAGCGCCGAGATGAATGTGTGGCTGCACAAGCAGGTCATGGCGAGCCTGGCGAACCGGGGCGGGTAAAGGGCAGGCACCGCGGCAAAGCCGCGTCGTCAGACCGCGCTCGGCTGACGGGCGAATAGCTGCGCTATTCGTGCCGCAGCCTTCGCGCTGGGGCGGCAGGATTCGAACCTGCGAATGGCGGCATCAAAAGCCGCTGCCTTACCACTTGGCGACGCCCCATCGCGCGGGAAGCGGCGCCTTTAGCCAGCGTTGCCGTTCAAAACAACCGCTTGAGCCAGCCGTGCGGATCGTTCGACGCCCCACGCTGAATCGACACGAGGCGGTCCTTAAGCGCCTGAGTGATCGGCCCCGGTGCGCCATCGCCGATGATGAAGCTGGTGTCGCCGTCGACGACCTTGCCGATCGACGTGACCACCGCCGCGGTGCCGCAGGCAAAGGCTTCGCACAGCCGGCCGCTGGCGGCGTCGGCGCGCCACTGGTCGATCGAATAGCGGTCCTCGCGCACGACGATGCGTTCGTCGCGGGCGAGGGTGATCAGCGAATCGCGGGTGATGCCGGGCAGGATCGTGCCGTCGAGCGACGGCGTGAGGATCGAGCCGTCGTCGAACACGAAGAAGGTGTTCATGCCGCCGAGTTCCTCGACATAGCGGTGCTCGACAGCATCGAGGAATACGACCTGGTCGCAGCCAAGCTTAATCGCCTCGGCCTGCGCGGTGAGGCTGGCGGCGTAATTGCCGCCGCATTTGGCAGCACCCGTGCCGCCGGGACCGGCGCGGTTGAGGTTGCGCGAGACGCCGATGGTGATCGCTTTGGGGCCGCCCTTGAAATAGCCCGCTGCCGCCGAGGCGATGACAAGGAAGCGGTACGATTTGGCCGGGCGCACACCGAGGAACGCCTCGTCGGCGAACATAAACGGGCGGAGGTAGAGTGAGCCTTCGGGATCGTCGGGAAACCAGTCGCGGTCAGCCCTCACCAGCGCCTCGATCGCGCCGATGAACAGTTCGTCGGAAAGCATGGGCATCGCCAGCCGCTCGGCCGACTTGCGAAAGCGCGCGGCATTGGCGTCGGGGCGGAACAGCACAGTGTCGCCGGCTTCGGTGCGGTAGGCCTTGAGGCCTTCGAAAATTTCCTGCGCGTAATGCAGCACCGCTGCGGCCGGATCGAGCGACAGCGGGCCGCGCGGCATGATCCTAGCCGAATGCCAGCCTTGGCCCTCGGTCCAGGCGAGGCTGGCCATATGATCGGTGAACACGCGGCCGAAGCCGGGCTCGGTGAGCATGGCGGCGCGGTCCTCATCGCTGATCCGTCCGGGGTGATCCATCAGTTCGAAGCCGGTATCGTCCGCCATCGGTGTTCCTGCGCGTGTCCAGTGTTGCGGCGGGCTAGGCGCGCTGCCAGATGCGGTCAACATGAGCGCAGTCCCGCCCGGTGCCGCCGCATCGCCATTGTTCCTTCGCGAAGCCGAGGTGAGGCGCGGGATCGAATTGCTCTATTTCGGAGGATCCGCGCTCTTGGAGGCGGCGGATGACGCGTTGGTCGCGGCGGGTCTGGGCCGCGCGCATCACCGCGCGATCTACCTGATTGGCCGTACGCCCGGGCTGACGGTCGGTACACTGATCGGGCAGCTCGGCATTACCAAGCAGAGTTTGGGGCGGGTGATGAGCGAGTTGACCGCGCGCG
The DNA here is from genome assembly GCA_035493275.1 of Sphingomonas sp. Lineage (GTDB taxonomy): Bacteria > Pseudomonadota > Alphaproteobacteria > Sphingomonadales > Sphingomonadaceae > Sphingomonas_O. The sequence continues at coordinate 8,862 of DATJIN010000051.1, forward strand.
GGCTGGTCACCGCCGAGGGACATGAGGATGACGGGCGTAAGCGGCTCTTGCGGCTGACACCCGAGGGCGTCGCGCTGGAGGCGAAACTGATCGAACCACTGCGCGATGCGCTGGCCAAGGGCTATGAGCGCGCCGGACAGGATGCCGTGACAGGGATGTGGCGCGTGATGGAAGGGCTGGCGGCGCGTTAGCCGCCGAGTTCGGCATTCCGCTTCGTCGACGCGGCCAGTGTCCTCGCCACCAGGTCATCGAGCGCCGTATCGAGCACATCGCGCCCGGCGCGTGTCGAACCGCCCTTGCTCGTCACCCTGTCCGCCAGGTCCGCCAGCGGCGCATCGCCTTGGCGAGCGAGGGCTAGGGCACCTTGGGTCGTGGCGAGCGCAAGGCGGCTGGCCTGGGTGGGATCGAGGCCGAGTGCGGTGCCGCCCTTGGCCAAGGCATCGACGAAGCGATAGGTGAAAGCCGGGCCCGAACCCGCGAGTGCGGTGACCGCGTCGAACAATGTTTCGTCGGGGAAATGTTCGACCAAGCCGAGTTGGGCGAGCAGCGCGGCGACATCGGCGTCGACAGGCGCGTCGGATACGGTCGCAACGACACCTTGTCCCAGCGCAACAGGCAGATTGGGCATGGCACGGACAATCTTAGCCGCATGCGGGAAGGTTTCGCGCAGGCTCGCGAGGCGTGTGCCGGCGAGGATGGAGAGGATTGTGCCGGTCGCAACTGTCTGCAAGCCGGATGCGACGTCCGCGAGCATTTGCGGTTTGACGCCGATCAGGAGCAGATCGGGGGCGGGCTCGTCAGGGACGCAGTTGACGACGCGCACGCCATTCGCGACGGGCGCGCCGCTGGGGCGAACAACCGTGACGGTCGCGGGGTCCAGGCCGCAATCGAGCCAGCGGCGCAGCATCGCGCCGGCCATGTTGCCGCAGCCAATCAGCCAGATGCGCTTAATAGTCATTTGGTTCGGCTCACGCCTCCCCGCGCGTCTCGACCATCGCGGCGGTGAGTGCTTCCTTGGGCGATTTGCCGCCCCACAAGACGAACTGAAACACCGGGTAGAAGCGGTCGAGCTCGTCCACCGCGACCTCGATCACGGTTTCGGCCTGATCGAGGGTCAGCCCGGCGTCGCCGCCGAGCAGCAGTGCGTGGCGGAACAGCAGCGTGCCGCCCTGGCCCCAGAGCTCGAAATGGCCGAGCCAAAGCTGTTCGTTGACGATGCCGATCGTCTCGTACAGCGCCGCGCGCTGCTGATCGGTCGCGCGGATATCGGGGAAGGCGAGGAACTGGAGGACGTTGTCCTCCTCACGCCACACACCACGCAGCTCGTACTGGCCCCAGGCGCCCTGGGCAGAGGCGACGACCTCGTCCTCGCCGACGCGTTCGGCAGCCCAGTTATGCGCCTCGAACCAGCTTTCGAGCATGTCGATCGGCGCCGCGGAGGCGTCGTCGTCATCGATTACGGTCACGGCCATGCCCTATCGCTGACCCCAAAGCGGGTCAGACGCAAGTTTCACTGGCGGAAAACTGTGGAAAACCTCAGGCTTTGCCTTCAAGCGCAGCGATGCGTGCCTTGAGGGTTTCGACTTCCTCACGCGCCGTCTGGGCGACGGCCTTGACCGCCTCGAACTCGTCGCGGCTGACGAAATCCGCGCCGCCGACCCACGATTTGAATTTCTCGCGGAATTGGCCCTCGGCTTCGCGTCCCGCTCCGGCGAGCGTGCCCGCGGCGCCGTTCACGAACTTGGCGAAATCATCGAAGAAGCGGTTTTCGGTCTGCATGAATTGGTCCTCGTTCGGCGGGGATGTGGGAAGCGAGGGCGTCCGCGTCAATCGCGATGCGCAGCGATGAGGAATTCGACATTGCCTTCGGGGCCAGTGATCGGGGACGGGGTAACCCCTTCGACACGCCAGCCGGACTGCGTAAACCAGGCGGCGACGTCGTCACACACTGCCTGATGGACGGCGGGGTCGCGGACGACGCCGCCCTTGCCGACCAATTCGCGGCCGGCTTCGAATTGCGGCTTGATCAGCGCCATGCAGCGACCGTGCGTCACGAAGGAGAGCGGGCGCTCGAGCACTTTGGCCAGGCCGATGAAGCTTGCGTCGCACACGACGAGGTCGACGGGACGGTCGATCTCGGCAGCGGTGAGGTGGCGGGCGTTGGTTTGTTCGAACACCGAGACGCGAGCGTCCTGACGCAGTTTCCAGGCGAGCTGGTTGGTGCCGCTGTCGACCGCAATGACATGCGCCGCGCCACGCGTGAGAAGGACGTCGGTAAAGCCGCCGGTCGAGCTGCCGACGTCGATCGCGGTGGTGCCGGTGACGTCCCAGCCAAAATGGTCCAGCCCGCCCGCGAGCTTGATGCCGCCGCGCGAGACCCAGGGGTGATCGCGGCCTTTGACGATGAGCACCGTTTCGGGCGGCACTTGGTCGCCGGCCTTGGCCACGCGCTTGTCGCCGACAAACACATTGCCGCTGAGGATCAGCGCCTGCGCGCGGGTGCGGCTGTCGGCATGGCCCTGTTCGACGAGCAGCTGGTCGGCGCGGACTTTCATTCAAATGCCCTAGCTTGCGTTTCACAGCAGACTAGTATCAAAACGAAACTTAAAGGAGTGCGGGAATGAGCGAGCGGCGCTTCGAAACCCCCGAACAGGCGGTCGAATACATGACCGCGGTCGCGGTCAAGCGGTCGGGTTTCACCAATTGGCTGGGCGTCGAACCGGTCAAGGTGTGGGGAGGCGAGTCGGAGCTGACGTTGAGCGTGCGGCCCGACCTGACGCAGCATCACGGCTTCGCGCATGGGGCGATCGTTGGGCTGATGGCGGATAATGCCTGCGCCTGGGCGGCAGCGTCGGTCGCCGGGGATGTCGTGACGAGCAGCTACACGATCAATTTCCTGTCGCCCGCTGTGGGCGAATTGCTGCGCGCGAAGGGGCAGGTAATCAAGGCAGGCAAGCGGCAGGTGGTGGTTCGCGCCGAAGTGTTTGCCGAGGGCGACGGCGCGCCTAAGCTTGTCGCCGTGGCACAGGCGACGATCATGCCGGTTGGCGGAGAGGGCAGATCATGAGCGGTTTAACGGTGGTAACGGGTGCGTCTGCCGGGCTGGGTGACGGCTTTGCGCGGGCTTATGCCAAGCAGGGCGCAACGCTGATGCTCGTCGCGCGGCGCAAGGTGCGGCTGGAGAAACTTGCCAACGAGATTGGCGGCGCGGAGATCGTCGAGGCCGATCTGTCCACCGATGCAGGCGTCGCGGCCGTGCTCAAGGCGATCGGTGACCGGCCGGTCGAGCGGCTGATCAACAATGCCGGGAGCGGGCTGCGCGGCGAATTCGCCGAGCTGGATGGCGAGGCGCAGGCGGCAATGGTGCGGCTCAACTGCATTTCGTTGCTGGCACTGTCGCGCGGCGTGCTACCGGGGATGATCGCGCGCAAATCGGGCGGGATCCTCAACGTTGCCTCCACCGCCAGCTTTCAGCCGGGGCCGTGGATGGCGACCTATTATGCCACCAAGGCGTTCGTCCTCAGCCTAAGCGAAGCGCTGCACGAAGAAGTGAAGGACAAGGGCGTGCGCGTGGCGGCGATCTGCCCTGGGCCGACGCTGACCGAATTCGCAGGTGAAGCGGGGATGGACGAGACGCCGCTGTTCAAGCGTTTCGCGACAGGGCCGGAACAGGTCGTCAAGGACGGTATCGCTGCGCTCGAGCTCAATCAGGCAGTCAAGATTTCGGGGATCGCCAATTTTTTCGGGGCCGAAAGCGTGCGCTTCGCCCCGCGCGGGATGGTGAGGCGGTTGGCCGGATCGCTGCAGAAGGTGCGGCAGGCATAAAAAAGGGCGCGGGAGTGATCCCGCGCCCTTTCTTGATTCACGAACTCAGTACTTCACGCGAAGGCGGACGTACCAGAAGTTGCCGTTGATCCCGAACGGACCGCCCGAGCGCGGGTAGACCTGACCGTCGGCCAGGCTGTTCGTGATCAGGTAGCGCGGGTTGACCACCGAGGGGGCAATCCGATCCGGGTAGGTGTTGAACAGATTGTTCGAGCCCACCGTCAGCGTGTAATGATCCATGAAGGTGTAGCTGACGTCGAGGTCGGTCACCCACTTCGCCCCGAAAATCTGCGAAGGCGGCGCGGACGTTGCGGTCGCGGCACTCGGAGTCGGCGCGACGAGGTTGTACTCGAGCGCGTTAGACCATTTGCCGTAATAATTCTCGCGCACGTTGAACGTGAAATTCTCGATCTGCCAGTTGGCCGAGCCGACGATGCGATGCTTTGGCGCGATGTTCGAGATATTGTACCGCTGCTGCGCGTTGATGACGAGCGGGTTGAACTTGGTCACCGTCGACTTGTTGTAATTGTACGCCAGCGTCAGCGACAGCGGGTTGTCCTCGTACAGCGTGGTGCGCCAGCTGCCGACGATATCAACGCCTTCGGTCTTCGTGTTGAAGCCGTTGGTGAAGTAGTTGACCACACCACCGACACCGACCGCCGCGAGCGCGGGGAGCGCCGCAACGTTTGCCGCTGTCACGGTAAAGTTCTGCGAAATGCCGATGCGGTTCTTCACGCGGATCGAATAACCGTCGACCGTCAGCGAGGTGCGCGACGTCGGTTTGAGCACCACACCCGCGCCGAAGTTGGTCGATTTTTCGGGCCGCAGCGACGTTGCTCCGTAGAATTGCGCGATCGAGCTGTTCGTCGGGTAGGTGCCGGTCTGTACCTGGGTGCCGCCGAGGAAGTTGGTGGTGACGATCTGCGTGTTATTCTGGCCCGGTGACGGCGCGTGGAAGCCGTTGCCGACGGTGCCGCGCAGCGACAAGAAGTCGGTGACTTTCCACAGCGCGTTGAACTTGCCGACCCACGCGCTGCCGAAACTGTCATAATGTTCATATCGGCCCGTCACGCCGAGCGACAGCGCCTTGGTGACGTCGGTTTCAGCCCCGACGTACACGCCCCAGCTCTTCTGCGAGAACGAGCCGGCAAAAGCCGGGCTGGTCCCGCCATATCCCGAGGCCGCGGGGGACTGGGTTGCGACAACCTGCTGCCCGTTGGCGCCGAGCGTCGGCGTGTACACTCCCGGCGCCGTCTGGGTGTAGAGTGGCTGCGACGCATACGGCCCGGCCGCGTAGGACTGCACGTCGCCCGTGGTCTTCACATATTCCTCTCGCCGGAACTCGGCGCCGCCCGAAAGCGTGATCGGACTCGCGAAACCGACCTCGACCGGATAGGTCACATCGAGGTTGAGGTTGAGTTCCTTCTGCGTCAGCTTGCCGAAGTAGAACGAGCGCTGGCTCTGCGGACCGAACGAACCGTTGAGCGACTGGGTCATCGACAGGTCGAGCGAGTTCTTTGCCAGCGTACCGGATAGATCCCAGGTGAAGCCGCCATTCTCGCCGCCTTTCAGCCCGACCGTCCCGTAAAGTTCATCAACCACGCCATTGAAGCGCGGCGTGAACCCTGCCGGGTAAAAGGACGTGAAGCTGAAGGTGTTCGTGTCGTTCACGAAGCCGCCCGCGGGGCAGGTGGCGTTACCTGCCGGGCAGGGCGTCAGGAAGATCGGATTGAACGCGCCGTTGCGTCCTGGCGACGCGGTGGCCGGAGTGCCGGTGCCGTTATTCACCGCCAGGGGTGTCGTCACCGACTGAGAGGCGCGATAATTGAAGCTCTGGTTCGCTTCGCTGTGCGCCCAATTGCCGGTGAAATAGAGCTGCGCGAAATCGCCGAGATCGACGCCAGCATTGACGAAGAACTTGTAGCCATCGGCCGGCGACGAGCCCCAGATCTGCGCCGGACGCGGATAGTTCGGGATTTGCGTGGCGAGCGACGGGTTATTCTGAGCGAACACCACCGCGATCGGACGCGTCGCGCCGCGGCTCGTGCCCTTTTCATGAAAATATTCGCCGGCGATGTTAATGAAACCGCTGTCGCCGAACTTCAGACCGCCATCGCCGGAGATCGTGTAGCGCTGGCCGTCGCCGGCGCTGGTTTCGCCATACAGGCCTTGCAGTTCGATGCCCTGATCGTCGCGAATCTGATAGTTGATCACGCCGCCGATGGCATCCGAGCCATATTGCGCGGTCGCGCCGTCCCGCAGCACCTGCAGGTTCTTGATCGCGATCGCCGGAATGTTGGCGATGTCCGCGCCCTGTGACCCGTAAGACAAGGCGGTATCCGCGCCCGAATAGACGGTGACCAGCGCCGAGCGGTTGTAGCGCTTGCCGTTGATCATGACCAAAATCTGGTCGGCGCCGAGGCCGCGCAGCGACGGCGACCGGACAAAAGTCGACGCGTCCGAAATGGTGTTCTGCGGGACGTAAAAGGATGGAACGAGATTGCGCACGACGTCGAGCAGGTTCGCCGCCGGCTGCGCAGCGAGTTCCGCGCCGCCGATGACATCAACCGGAGAAGCCGAATCGGTGACCGAGCGATCGGTCCGGCGCGTGCCGGTGACGACGATGGTGTTTTCGTTGTTTTCCGATGCCGCCGCCGCGGGCGTTGCCGCCACGGTTTGCGCCGCTGCCGGTGCGGTGAGCGCGAGCGTTGAAATCGACGCGATGAGTGCTGTGCGCATCTTCATGGTTCGTGGCCCCTTTTGCCCTAGTTCCCGCGAGCATTGGGTCATTGTCGCCGCGGCAGCGCAAGGGGGCCGTCACGCGATTGTTACGGCTGTGTGGCAAGTTCGCCACAAGCGGACGCGCGTTGACAGCAGGGCCGGTTTTGCCTATCGGGCCGCTTTCCGCGTGGGGCGTTCGCGTCCCGCGTCCATTCGCTTTAAAGAGAAGATGAGAGCCATGTTCGCAGTCGTGCGCACGGGCGGCAAGCAGTATCGCGTTGCCGCCGGAGACAAGATCGTCGTCGACAAGATCGACGGCGAAGCGGGCGCGCGCGTCTCGCTGGGTGATGTCCTGTTCACCGGCGGCGGCAATGCCGTGGCGTCGGTCGCTGCCGAAATCATCGCGCAGGCGAAGGGCGAGAAGGTCATCGTCTTCAAGAAGAAGCGCCGCCACAATTACCGCCGCAAGGCCGGCCATCGCCAGCAGCACACGATCCTCAAGATCCTGAGCGTCGGCGACACCAAGGCTGAGGAAAAGCCCAAGGCCGCCAAGGCTGCCAAGCCTGCCGCCGAAGCGCCGGTTGAGGCCGCGCCCGCGATCGAGACGGCTCCGGTTGCGGCTGAAGCGCCGAAGGCGAAGGCTGCCGCCAAGCCCAAGGCTGCTGCTGCTCCGGTTGTGACCGAGGATGCGGTTGCCGCCGCGCCGGTCAAGAAGGCTGCCACCAAGAAGGCTGCGGATGAAAAACCCGCCGCCGCGAAGAAAGCGCCGGCCGCCAAAAAGCCTGCGGCCGACAAGGAGTAATCGAGCATGGCACATAAGAAAGCAGGCGGTTCGTCGCGTAACGGCCGCGATTCCGCAGGCCGCCGTCTCGGCGTCAAGAAGTTCGGTGGCGAAGCCTGCCTCGCGGGCAACATCATCGTGCGCCAGCGCGGCACGCGCGTTTGGCCGGGCGTCAATGTCGGCTGCGGCAAGGATCACACGCTGTTCGCGACCGCCGAAGGCCGCGTGCGCTTCCATGACGGTAAGCAAGGCCGAAAGTACGTATCGGTCGACGCGATTATGGCGGCCGCCGAATAACATAGCGACCTGAATACAGACGGGTCGCCTGAGGGTGACCCGAGGTCCGCGATGAGCGGACCGTAAAGGGAGACGAGGCACCCTCGGCTCCCTTTTTCGTCTCCCGATTGCCACCGGCACGTCACACAGACGGGCTAGCGGCGCTGACAGGAGAGACGACCATGTTTGCCCGTACTGACCGATTGCTGCTGAGACCCGGCTGGGCCGAGGACGCGCCGCAGCTGCACGCCGCGATCGCCGACGAGGCGGTGGCCTACAAGCTCGCGCGCCTGCCCTGGCCATACAGCCTCGACGATGCCGCCAGCTATCTTGGCCGCGATCGCGCCGAGGGTGAGGCCGACTGCCTGATCCTGCTGCGGACACCGGGACAGCCGACCTTGATCGGCGGTGTCGGTATCGCGCAGCGCGATGGCGAGCATGAATTGGGCTATTGGATCGCGCCGCCTTACTGGAACCGGGGCTATGCGACCGAGGCGGCCGAGGCGGTCATCGCGATGGCGCGCGATTCGTTGAAGCTCGACCGGCTGACCAGCGGTTATTTCGAGGACAACCCGGCGTCCGGCCGGGTGCTGGCCAAGCTCGGCTTCGAGGTGACGGGGCAGGAGCCGCGCCATTGCCTTGCGCGCGGTCGCGACGTGCCATGCAACACGCTCGTCAAGCGATTGCGCGAGCACGCCTATCCCGATGCGGAACCGATCGCCGCGTGATGGCTTGAGCCACTATGCTCGAACACATCCCGCACTGGCTCGGCAGCCTGTTGAAAGGCGCGCGCGCGGGGCATGACAAGCTCGTCGTGCTCAATATCGCCAAGGGCACGCCGCGAATCGATCTGTCGTCGCCCGCCTTTGCCGATGGCGGGCGCCTGCCGGTGCGGTTCACCGCTGACGGGGCGGGAGTGTCGCCGCCGTTGGTGTGGGGCGTCTTGCCCGAGGGGACAGCGAGCCTCGCGCTGGTCGTCGAGGATCCCGACGCGCCTTTTCCCGAGCCGGCGGTCCATGCGGTCGTGTGGCGGCTGCCCGCGGAAACACAGCATCTGCCCGAAGGCGCGATCGTCGCCGATGGCGATGGCAGCGCGTCGGGCGATGTCGGCAAGGCGACGCGCGGCAAGGAAGGCTGGCTGCCACCCGATCCGCCGAACGGGCATGGCACGCACGACTATGTGTTCCAGTTGTTCGCGCTCAGCGCCGAGCCGGAATTGGCGCCGAACCCCAGCCGCAAGGATCTGGTCGGGGCAATCACGGGGCATGTCGTCGGTGCGGGGGTGCTGACCGGCACCTATTCACGTGGCGCAGATGACGACGCGGGCGATCAGCTGGCGGGGTCGACGGCTCCGGCCTGACGGCTAAACACCATGTACGGGCCATCGTCGGCGATCCGCTCAAACCCCAACTTCTGCGCGACCCTGACCGAAGCATCGTTGCCCGGCGAGATGATACAACGCGTTTCGCTCAAGCCTTGTGCGTCCGACCAGTCCAGTACTGCGCACATGAATTCGGTGGCATAGCCTTTGCCCCAGCTGTTGGCGCCGAACGCCCAGCCGGCCTCCGGAAAGCCGTCGAGCGAGGGGACGCCGCGTTCAAAACAGGCAAGGCCGCCAACGCCGACATAGGCGCCGCTATCGCGCTCGAATGCCAGCCAATAGCCATACCCGATCAGCGGCCACAGCCCGGTCCCTTGGGTAAATTTGGTCCAGCTCAGCGTGCGGTCGCGCGGTTCTCCGCCGATGAAGTTCGTGACGCGTTCGTCCGCCCACATCGCAGCATAGGCTTCGAAATCCGCGCGGGTTGCCGCGCGGAGGGTGAGACGGGGGGTGATGAGCGTCGGGGCGTTCATGCCCCCGACCGTTAGGCGGCGAGTGCGGGCGGCGCCAGATTGGCCGCCGTGAAGTCGCTGTCGTATTTGCCGATCAGCGCGCGGTCGTCATGCTGCCACGGATGGAAGCCGGGCAGGAAGAACGCGACCCAGGCGGGGAACAGACGGCGCATCACGCCCGGTGTGCCGACGAGGTACCACGCAAGACGCGCTTTGGCTTTCCAGCCGGTAATGCCGTCCTGCGCGAGCAGATCGAGCGTGCCGTCCCAGCGTTTGGCCCAGAAGGTGCGGCTGACCAGCAGCATCATGATCGCCTTGACCTTCCAGCGCTTGAACCGCGACCAGTCCTTGGTCGCATGCAGCCACGTGTCGTAAGCGACGCCCTTGTGCTCGATCTCCTCGATCGCGTGCCAGCGCCACATGTCGGCCAGCTCAGGATCGGCACCTTTGAACAGGTCCGACTTGAGCATCATGTGCGCCATCATCGCGGTGTAGTGTTCGAGCGCCATGGTCACGGCGAGGTTGAGGATCGCCGGGCGATCCTTGGTCAGCGCCAGCGAATCGATGACGACCTGTTCGAGGTGGTCGATCTTGTAACCCGCGTCGGTCACGCGCTTGTTGAAGAAGATGTGCTCGCGGCTGTGCATCACTTCCTGGGTGATGAACGCCTTGATCTCGCGTTCGAGCTTGGGATCGGACACGTCGCGGAACGCCTTTACGCTTTCGACGAAAAACGCCTCGCCGCGCGGGAAGGTGATCGACAGCGCGTTGTGGAAGGCCGAGCCGATGGGATCGCCGTTGAGCCACCAGCGCTTCTGCGCCAATTCCCGCCCGAAGCGGCGATCGCGCGGCGTGATGGTCAGGTCGCTAGGCGAATGCGATGCGGTCATCTAACACGATCCTTCAGTACATCGCATATTCTGGATTCTACTTACATAGATGTCAATAGACCGTAAACGCCTGAGTCCGGACGAAAGTCGCGATCGTGCGCTCGAAGCCGCCCGGCAGATCCTGCTGGACGAGGGGCCGCAGGCGGTGACGCTCAAGGCCGTCGCCAGCCGAGTCGGGCGGACCCACGCCAATGTCCTGCATCATTTCGGCAGTGCCGCGGGGCTGCAAAAGGCGCTGGCCGGGACGATGGCCGACCAGGTCTGCGCGACGATTGCAGGCGTGGTGCAGCAGGCGCGGCGCGGCGAGGCCGACCCGCACACGATCGTCGACATGACCTTCGATGCCTTTGATCGGCAGGGTGCGGGGGCGCTCGCCATCTGGATGCTGCTGTCAGGCAATGAGGATGCGCTCGATCCGATCCTCGCGGCGATCCTGCGGTTGGTCGACGAACTGGCGGTCGATAATGACGACGGGCGGATCCGGCAGGAAACGCTCAACCTGGTACTGATGGCGCTGGGCGATGCGTTGCTCGGAAAGCCCATGGCCGACGCGCTCGGCCTGCCGCGTGAAACCGCGCGCGAGCTGGCGTACCGGCAATTGCTGGCCAGTCCCGGGCTCGAGGCGCGCATTGCCGCAGCGTAGCGGCGCAATTCCCCTCCGGATCGGATCAGGCTTTACGCGACGCGGGCGTTTCGAGCGCTAAGTCACCGCCCCCAAAGGGGGCATGAGTGAATCTCGGGGGACGCGCGGCGGCGGCGATTATCATTTTGCTTGGGCTGGCGACCGCCGGAGGTGCCTGGGTGTGGCTGAGCCGGCCGCCGGTGCGAAGCTATTACGATACGCGGCGGCTGGTGATCCTGGCCCATGCCCGCCAGACCGCCGATCCGGTGATAATCCTGGGCGACAGCGTGGTCGACATGGCCGAGCTGCCCGAATTGTGCGGGCAGACGGTGCTTAACGCCGGGGTTTCGGGCGCGCGAACGGCGGCGGTCGAGCAACTCGCGCGCGACGTGTTGACGATCTATCGTCCGAAGCTGGTAATCGTGGCCGTCGGGCTCAACGATGCCCACCGCGATGCCGGGACCAGCGATGCGGACTTCATACAGAAATACCGCGCCATCGTGGCCCGCGCACGGATGACCGGAGCCGACGTGCGGGCCACCACGATTCCACCGGTCGGCCCTGCTGGAACCGGCCGGGCCGACGAGTTCAACCGTGCCCGCATCGCCGGGCTCAACGCCCTGATCCGTCAAACAGGCGTACCCGTGCTCGAGGTCAATGCGGCGCTGGCGAACGAAGACGGGATCGAGCCTGCCGTCTTCACCGACGACGGCGTGCATCCCAACGCGCGTGGCTATGGCGTCTGGAAGCGGGTCATGGCAAAGGCCTGCGCGGTATGAAATTTCGTGAAACCCGCTTCGATGCGACCGGCCGCGTGGTCATCGCAATCCTCGTGATCGCTGCGCTCATCATTATCGGCGCGATCGTCGTCAGACTGTTGCGGGCGCCTTCGCTGGTTTGACGCGACGGGTGGCGCGCTGCGCCGCAACATCCTAGGCGGGTCTCATGGCCCGCGACGACACTGCTCCCCATCTCGGCGTTTCGCAGCGCGAATTCATCGCGCTGGTCGCGGCAATGATGGCGATCGGCGCGCTGGGCGTCGACATGATGCTGCCCGCGCTGCCGCGTATCGGTGCGGGGCTGGGCGTCACCAATGCCAATGCTGTCCAATATATCATCGCCGCCTATTCGTTCGGATTCGGCGCCGGGCAGCTGATCCACGGGCCGCTTGCGGATCGCTATGGGCGCAAACCGGTGCTGGTCGTCGCACTGCTGGGCTTCGTCGCGATGAGCTTTGTCGCCGCCGCTTCGGCCTCGCTGACGCTGCTGATCGCGGCGCGCGCGGTGCAGGGGATGTTCGGGGCGGCGACGCGCGTGCTCGTCGTGTCGGTCGTGCGCGATTGCTATCAGGGGCGGACGATGGCGCGGATCATGAGCCTCGCCTCGATGCTGTTCTTCATCGTCCCGATCCTGGCGCCGAGCCTGGGCGCGGTCCTGTTGCTCATCGGCTCATGGCGCTGGAATTTCTGGGTGCTGGGCATCCTTGCCGCCGCGATCCTCGCGTGGACGGCGACGCGCTTGCCCGAGACGCTGCATCCCGGCGACCGGCGCGAAATCTCGGTTGCAAGCCTCACCGCGGCGTATCGCATCATCCTGACCAACCGTTTTTCGCTGGGCTATGCGATCGGTCAGGCGCTGAGCTTTGGCGGGCTGATGGGCTATATCCTGTCGAGCGAGCAGATCGTTGCGGGCACTTTCGGGCGGCCGGGCGCTTTTCCGGTCGTGTTCGCGGTGATCGCGCTGGCCATGGGCTGCTCTGTGTTCGCCAATTCGCGCTTGGTCGAACGGTTCGGCACGCGCAAATTGTCGCACGGCGCGATGCTCGCGGCGATTGCGATCGCCCTGCTGCATATTTCCATAATCATCTTCGGCCACGAAACGCTGACGACCTTCGTGGCCCTGCAGGCGTTGCAGATGACGACGTTCGGCCTGATCGGCGCGAACTTCTCGGCGATGGCGATGGAGCCGGTCGGACATATTGCCGGCACGGCGTCGTCGGTACAGGGCTTTATCGGCAACGCCGGCGGCGCGGCGATCGGCGCACTGATCGGCCAGGCCTATGACGGCACAACCTTGCCGCTGGCCATTGGCCTGGCGCTCGGCGCCAGCGCAGCGCTAGCCGTCGTCCTGATCGTCGAGCGCGGGCGGCTGTTCGTGCCGCACCACGCCGACCCGCGGCCGAAGGGTTAGGCCGGCACCCCGATCACCGTCTTCACCTCCATGAACTCCTTGAGGCCGTGGAGGCCGCCCTCGCGCCCATTGCCCGACTGCTTGTAGCCGCCGAACGGCGCCTGCTGCTCACTCGGCGCCCAGCTGTTGATGGTGACCAGGCCGGCGCGGAGGCGCGGCGCGATTTTTGCGGCTTCCGCGGGATCGCCGGAGATGGTCGCGCTGAGGCCATAGGGCGTCGCGTTGGCGATTTCGACCGCCTGATCGACATCGTCGTACGTCATCAGCGTCGCGACGGGGCCGAACACCTCTTCGTTGGCGATGCGCATGTCGGGCGTGACGCCGGTGAAGACGGTCGGGCGGATGTAATAGCCACGGTTGACGTTGGTCGGGAGGCCGGTGCCGCCGGTCTCCAGCGTCGCGCCTTCGTCGATCGCCGACTGGATCAGCCCCTGGATCTTGTCGAACTGCGCCTTGTTGACGACGGGGCCGAGATGCGGGCCCTCGGCGAGCGGATCGCCCACCGCTGCGCTTTCGACGATGGTTTTGACGACCTGAGTCGCGGCGGCGACATCGTCCTTATGGACCAGCACCCGGGTGGGGGCGATGCAGCTCTGCCCCGAATTGGCGAGGACGCCCGTGATCGTCGGCGGAAGGACCGCAGCAAGATCGGCGCCGGGCAGCACGACATTGGCTGCCTTGCCGCCCAATTCGGTATGGACGCGCTTGACGGTATCGGCCGCCGCCTTGGCGATGAGGATGCCCGCGCGCGTCGAGCCGGTGAAGCTGACCATATCGATGTCCGGATGGGCGCTGATCGCCTCGCCTGTGGTCGGCCCGTCACCCTGGACGAGGTTGAACACGCCCGCCGGAACGCCCGCCGCGTGCATCACTTCGGCGAGGATGTGCGCACAACCGGGGCACTCTTCGCTGGGCTTGAGGATCATCGTATCGCCGGCGGCGAGCGCGGGCGCGACCTTAAGCGCGATCTGATTGAGCGGCCAGTTCCACGGCGTGATCATGCCGACGACGCCGATCGGTTCGTAGACCACCTCCGCGCTACCAATGCGTTCGCGCCACTCGAACGTCTGCAGCGTCTTTAGCGTCGTCGCGAAATGGCCGAGCGCTGACAGCGCTTGCGCGCTCGATGCAAAGCTGATCGGCGCACCCATCTCTTCGGCCATCGCGCGGCCGAAATCGGGAACGCGCTTCTTATATTCCTCGATGATGCGGCCGAACAGCGCGAGGCGTTCCTCGACGCTGGTCTGCGAAAAGCTGGCGAACGCCTTGCGCGCGGCCTTCACGGCACGGTCGACTTCCGCCCTGGTCGCAACCTTGATCTGCGACACCGGCTCTTCGGTCGAGGGCGAGATGACGTCCTTGACCACGCCTTCGCCCGGAACCCAGGCGCCGTCGACATAGTGCTGCGTATAATCGTGCATCGCCGCTCTCCGTTTTCTTTGGCTACTCATTCGGCCAGCGGTGAGCGGTGTGCAAGAGCCTATGCTTGGTGAATCGCCTTTGTGTTCAAATAGGCGTCCATCCCCTCGGTGCCGCCTTCGGAGCCGAAGCCCGAATCCTTGATGCCGCCAAATGGCGCGTCGGCCATCGAGATGGCGAAGGTGTTGATCCCGACCATGCCGCTTTCCAGCGCATCGCCGAGGAGGTTGGCGCGGCGGCCGTTTTCGGTGAAGGCGAAGGAGGCCAGACCGAACGGCAGGCGGTTGGCCTGGGCGATTACTTCATCGAAGGTGTCGAACGCCCGGCTGACCGCGACGGGGCCGAACGGCTCTTCGGACATGATCCGCGCTTCGTCGGGCACGTCCGCGAGGAGGGTCGGCTGAAAGAAGAAGCCGGCATCGCCGCGTTCGCCGCCGGCGAGAACGCGTGCGCCCTTGGTGCGGGCGTCGCTGACCAGCGCGTCGATCGCGTCGGGACGGCGGACGTTGGCGAGCGGGCCCATCTTGGTGTCGGCGTCAAGGCCGCTGCCCGTCTTCACCTGGGCGGTGCGCTCGGCGAAACCCTTGAGGAACGCGTCGTATATGCCGCGCTGGACGTAGAAGCGGGTCGGGGAGACGCAGACCTGCCCGGCGTTCCGGAATTTCTGCGGCACGACCATGTCGAGCGTCTTTTCGAGGTCGCAATCGTCGAAGATCAGCACGGGGGCGTGGCCGCCCAACTCCATCGTGACGCGCTTCAACTGTTCGCCAGCGAGCGCCATCAGGTGACGGCCGACGGGGACCGAGCCGGTGAAGCTGACCTTTTTGACGATCGGTGAGGCGATAAGGTGGCGGCTGACCGCGTCGGGCACGCCGTGGACGATCTGGAACACGCCCTTGGGCAAGCCGGCATCGGCGAGCGCCTGTGCCAGCGCGGAGGTCGAGCCGGGGGTTTCCTCGGGCGGTTTGGCGATGGCTGTGCAGCCGCTGGCGAGCGCCGCCGCGACCTTCTTGGCGAGCAAGTAGAGTGGGAAATTCCACGGCGTGAACAGCGCGGCGACGCCGACTGGCTGCTGGATGACGATCGAGCGTTGGCCGGTCGGCCGGACGAGGACGCGACCGTAGCGACGCTTGGCTTCCTCCGCATACCAATCGAGCATTTGCGAGGCGCCGATCGCTTCGCCGGTGGCTTCGGCGAGCGGCTTGCCCTGTTCCAGCGTCATGATTCGGCCGATCTGCGGCGCGCGTTCGCGTAAGAGGGCTGCCGCCCTGTGCAGGATCGTCGCGCGGTCATCGACCGACATGGCGGCCCAGGGTTTGAACGCGGCATCGGCGGCGGCAAGTGCGGCGTCGAGATCCGCAGGGGTCGCGTGCGTCACTTCAGCGATGTTGCCGCCGGTCGAGGGATCAACCACCGCGGAGGCCTCGCGGCCTTCACCCGATTGCCAGGCGCCATCGATGAACAGGCCGAGTTCGGCGGAATAATCGGTCATCATGGCTCTCCTTGTGTCGCTGACATGCGCGCCCTAGCGTCCCGCTAAACGTAAGAACAAGCGGGAGAGGGACAATGGCCGATTGGCACATCATGACCGAGGGGCTGCGCTTTCCCGAAGGGCCAGTGGCATGCGCCGATGGCAGCGTGATCGTCACCGAGATCGAAGCAGGGCGGATTACGCGGTGTTTGCCTGACGGGTCGAAGCAGACCGTGGCAGAGGTTGGCGGCGGGCCGAATGGGCTGGCGTTCGGGCCGGACGGCAAGCTCTATGTCTGCAACAATGGCGGTTTCACCTATGTGGAAGCGAGCGGGTTGCTCGTCCCGCACGGTACGCCGGCGGACTGGCAGGGCGGCAGCATTCAGCGCGTCGATGTGACGACTGGCGCGGTCGAGACGCTGTATGCCGAAGCGTCGAACGCTCCCTTGCGCGGGCCGAACGACATCGTCTTCGATGACGCGGGCGGCTTCTGGTTCACCGATCACGGCAAGACATTTTACGACAAGCGCAGCCGCGACGTGACGGGCGTGTTCTATGCCAAGGCCGATGGCAGCGAGTGCCGCGAAGTCATCTTTCCGCTGGAGAACCCCAACGGCATCGGCCTGTCGCCGGACGGCAAAACGCTGTTCGTGGCGGAAACCTATACCTGCAAACTGTACGCGTTTGCGGTGACCGGGTCGGGTGAGATCGGCGGCGGCGAGAGTTTGACTGCAGGCGGGGCCAAGTTCGTTTACTCGCCCGAGGGCTACAAATGGTTTGACAGCCTGGGAGTCGAGGCGGGTGGCAATGTGTGTGTCGCAACGATCGGGCAGAGCGGGATTTCGGTGGTGTCGCCGGACGGCGCATTGGTCGAATTTGTCGAAAGCGACGATCCGTTCACGACCAACATCTGCTGGGGCGGTGCGGACATGCGGACGGCTTACGTCACGCTGTCGGGCACCGGCCGCCTCGCGAAACGCGAATGGGCGCGGCCGGGCCTAACGTTAGCGCATAACGCCTAGGCGGCTTTAGCCTTAAGCGATTTGGCGACGTTGAAGCCGTGCTTCTCGAGGCCGGATACAATCTTCTTCGCGCCTTCGAGATCGCCCCAGAACATCGGGCCGCCGCGATAGACCGGCCAGCCGTAACCGTAGATCCACACGACATCGATGTCCGACGCGCGCTGGGCCTTGCCTTCCTCGAGGATCAGATAACCTTCGTTGACCATTGGGTAGAGCGTGCGCTCGATGATTTCCTCGTCGGTGATCGGGCGCTTGGAAGCGCCGGTCTTTTCGGACCATTTGTCGATCATTGACTGCACTTCGGCGCTAGGCGTCGGGCGGCGCTTTTCGTCATAATCGTAAAAGCCCTTGCCGGTCTTCTGGCCCCAACGGCCCGCGGCGGCGAGTTCGTCACGCAGGTTTTCGATGCGATTAGGGTCGCGGTGCCAGCCGATATCGACGCCGGCCAAGTCGCTCATCTGGAACGGGCCCATCGGCATGCCGAAATCGGTGTGCACCTTGTCGATCTGCGCCGGGGTGGCGCCTTCCATCAGCAGCTTCATCGCCTCGACCTGACGCGGCATCAGCATGCGGTTGCCGATGAAGCCATGGCACACGCCAGCGACGACCGCGACCTTGCCGATCTTCTTGGCGATGCCCATCGCGGTGAGGAGCGCATCGGGCGCGGTCTTTTCGCCGCGCACGACTTCGAGCAGCTTCATGACATTGGCGGGCGAGAAGAAGTGCATGCCGAGCACGTCCTGCGGGCGTGAGGTGCTGGCGGCGATCTCGTCCACGTCGAGATAGGAAGTGTTCGAGGCGAGAATCGCGCCCGGCTTACAAATCTTGTCGAGCTTGCCGAAAATGTCCTTCTTGACGTCCATGTTCTCGTAAACAGCTTCGATAATCAGGTCGCAGTCGGCCAAGTCTTCGAGCTTGAGCGTGGGCGTGAGCAGGCCCATCGCCTGTTCGACTTGCTCAGGCTTCATCCGGCCCTTGGCCGCGGTCGCTTCGTAATTCTTGCGCACCACGCCCGTGCCGCGGTCGAGCGCGTCCTGCTGCATCTCGACGATCGTTACGGGGATGCCCGCGGACAGGAAGTTCATCGAGATGCCGCCGCCCATCGTGCCGGCGCCGATCACGCCGACCCTGTTGACCGGGCGCGGTTTCACGTCGTCGCCGATGCCGTCGATTTTGGCGGCCTGGCGTTCGGCGAAGAAGATGTGGCGCTGAGCTGCGGATTGGCTGCCCATCATCAGCTTCATGAATTCGGTGCGTTCGAACTTGATGCCCTCGTCGAACGGCAGGCGCGTGGCGGCATCGACGCAGGCGAGATTCGCGGCAGGGGCGTCGAAGCCCTTGAACTTGCGGGCATTGGCTTCGGCGATGGCCTTCACATCGTCGGCGCTGCCCCTGACCGGTAGGTCGCGCGAGGGGCGCGGCCCCTTGGCGATGCAGTCGCGGGCGAAGGCGACGGCGTCGCCGGCGAGATTGTCCTCGCTCGCCAGCTTATCGACCAGCCCGATTTCGAGCGCCTTTTTGGCGGGGACAGGATTGCCTGTGGAACACATTTCGGCAGCGGCGGCGACGCTCGCCACGCGGGGCAGGCGCTGCGTGCCGCCCGCACCGGGGAGCAGGCCGAGCTTGACCTCGGGTACGCCGAGCTTCGCCGATGGGACGGCGATCCGGTAATGGCAGCCGAGCGTGACTTCGAGCCCGCCACCCAGCGCGGTGCCATGGATTGCGGCGATGACCGGCTTGGTGCTGGCTTCGATGTTGTCGATGACTTCGGGCAGTTGCGGCATCACCGGCGGCTTGGTGAATTCGGTGATGTCGGCCCCGGCGAAGAAGGTGCGGCCGTC
>DATJIN010000052.1:0-21007 GCA_035493275.1 Sphingomonas sp.
GCATGCGGCCCGCATGCAGCGCGTCGATCTTCCCCTGATCGAGATCGACGCACGTCACACGGTGCCCGAAATCGGCCAGGCACGCACCGGAAACGAGGCCGACATAGCCGGCCCCAATCATCGTGATGTTCATGCCTCAGGCCGCTACAGGAACCTGACGTCCGGCGCGAGCGGCGAGCATCCACAAATAGCTGGGCAAGCCTTCGTCGACGAAGTGGAGCGCCTCGGCGTCGCCCGCCGGGTCGCGGCGGTGTTCGATGAGTCCGGCACTGGTGAACTTTTCGATTAGCGCCTTGACCTGCGGCGTCAGCTTCCGGCCCTCGAGAGTGAACCAGCCATTGGGCGTGCTAGCCATGGCCGCCAGCTCGGCGAGCGGCTGCGGATGTGCGCCAGGATCCGCGGCGCGGACCCGTTGCGCGATCAGGACGGGCAAGCGCGCCTCGGTTTCCTCGACCATCCGTTCGAGACCGGCGCCGACATCTTCTTCGCGAACGTCATACCGCCCCGAGTCGAGCGCGATCATCGAGCTGTGATAGGCAATCAGCCGCACCAGATAGGGCGAGCCGTTGGCCAGTTGCTCGACCATCGTCGCCGCGCCGCTGGTGAAGCTCAGCCCGCTGGCCTCTTCGCCGATGCGTAGAATTTCACGCACTTCCTCAGTCGTCAGCCGCTGGATCGGCACGCCGATGATGTTGCGGCGGATCGACGGCACGTAGCCGATCAGTTCATCGAGGTTCGGCGAGACGCCGGCGATGACGATCTGGACCCGCGCGGCAGCGTCGGACAGGTTCTTGATCAATTCAGCGATCGATTGACGGAACAGCTCGCTCTCGATCCGGTCATATTCATCGAGCAGAATGATGACCCGCGTCGAGGTGATCGAGCTGAGCACCTCGCTCAATTCGCGGGCATCGAACTCGCCTTCGGGCAACAGATTGGCGAGGCCACCGCTTTGGTCGCCACGCTCGGTCGCCGGGGAAATATTCTGGTGAAACCGGAGCGGCACGCCCTTGAGCATCGTGCGAAAGGTCGAGCTAAACTCCGAGCGCGCCCCGCAGGTGCTGTGCAACACGGTGTAATCCGAATCGGCGGCGAGCTTGTGGATGATATGCAGGATCGAGGTCTTGCCGATGCCGCGTTCGCCGAAAATGACGACGTGGCTCATACGATGCTCGATCACCTCGATGAGATGCTTGAGCACCTTGGTGCGCCCGGCGAAGGTGCGCTCGTCGGTCACCGGCTGCGTCGGCGCGAACACGTCGCGCACCTGTGCGCGGGTGCGATCGAGCCGCGCTTCGCTCTGGCTGGTGGCGCGCGGACGGTTGATGATGCCGCGGAAGCTCGGCAGCACGCGCCGCGAGCGAGGCTCGGACGCGCGAATCTCGATACGGCGCATGACCGGGGCCGCGGAGTCCGGGTCTGCGAGGTCGTCGTCAGCGCGGGGCGTGAACCAGCCGCGCATGGTATCGATAAAGCTCAAGACCAGTCCTTCCTTGCCCGCGAGCGCTTAGCGCATCGCCCAATCGGGCTTAATTACGAAATAAATGTAAGCGAGCACCGCGCCGATCGTCAGCACCGCCAGCGCATGAAGCCAGTCGCCCTGGCCTTTCAGCGCCTCGTTACCGAGATAATTGGCCAGCGCGCAGCCAATCGACGGCGGCAAATAAGACCATATCGAGTCCTGCGTGCCCTTATCGTCGAACGACCGTTGCAGAAATATCACGATAATTCCTGCGAATATCGCCACCGTTATCCAGTCATAGACCGTTTGCATGCCGTCCTCGCATCGAAAATCGCCTCGTTGCGCACGACATATCGTGCGACGAGGCGCGCGGCAAACGACAGACTGTACCGCAATCGGACGGTCATTTGCTTTTGCTTCCGCCCCGCATCAGGTTATGCGCGCGGCGATGTCCATTCGGGAAATCATAGGTTTGGCCACCCATAGGTCCTTCGCCAGCCGGCTGCCGTTGGTCGCCGCCGTGGCGCTCGCGCCCGGTGCCGCGCTCGGCCAGCAAGCGCCCCAACGGCAATTTTCGATCAGCCCGCAGCTCCGGCTGGAATATGACGACAACGTCCTGCGCCTGCCGGACAGCATCCCGTCGCGTACCGGGCATCGCAGCGATTATCGCAGTTCGCCGCAGCTGGCGATCAACATCGTCCGACCGATCGGTCGGCAGAGCGCCTTCCTGACGGGCGTCGTCGGCTATGATTTCTACAAGTATAATCGGCAGCTGAACGCCGAGCGGATCCAGCTGACGGGCGGCGGCGCGGTGGCGCTGCGTTCGTGCACGGTGAATGGCCAGCTGAGCTATATCCGCCGGCAGAGCGACCTCGACGATATTTTGATCAGCACGGTGGGCCGCGGGCGCAACCGCGAAACCTTCTGGTCGCCCAACGTCGGGATCAGCTGCGGCTCCGCCGGCGGTATTTCGTCGAGCCTCGGCTACACGCACGACGACGTCCAGAATTCGGACACGTTCCGGGCCTTCGGTGATTACCATGCCGACACCTACACGGCGCAGATCGGGCTGAACCGTCCGGCGCTGGGCAATGTCAGCATCTACACCAATTATCGCCGCGGCGTGTACGACAACCGCTTCCTTAGCGACGGACGCAACGAGATCGTCAAAAGCTATGCGGCGGGTTTGCGCGTCGACCGGCAGTTCGGCCGGATCAAGGGGCACATCGCCGGCGGCGTGACGCGCGTCGAATCGAACACGCCTGGCGTCCGCAGCTTTCGCGGTGGAACATACGACGTGTCTCTGACTTATCTCGGGCCCCGCGCATCGCTGTCGGCGGCGTTCGGGCGGAGTATCGAACAGTCCAACCTGCTGGGGGTCGACTATTCGGTTGTCGACAATTTCGATTTGGGCGCAAATTACCGCCTCAATCCCCGGATCGCGCTGAATTCAGGCGCGCATTTCTCGAGGCGGCGCCTGTCGCAATCCCCGCTCGCAACCGGGCCAGTGTTCGTCGGCAACACCAACGACCGGACGCGGACGATCAATGTGGGGGCATCCTATGAGGCTGCCCGCCATATCGCCTTCGATCTGGGGGCCACCTGGCGCCGCCGTCGCGGCGACTTACCGATATTCGACTATAATGCGCGAATATTGGCGCTGACGCTCAGAATTCATTAAGACGCACTAAAGCATTGGGGCAGACCATGAAGAACTTACTGACGATCATGGCGCTGGCGTTGTCGGCACCGCTCGCCGCGCAGACCGCGACGCCGAGCGCACCCGCACCCGCGGCCAATTCGATGAGCGAGGACAGCTACCTGCTGGGTCCGGGCGATACGATCGAAGTTCGGGTTCTCGGCCAGAACGATTTCACCACCCGCGCCCGCATTCGCGAGGACGGCACGATCGCGCTGCCGTTCGTCGGCGACGTGAAGGCGACCGGTGAAAACAGTACGGCGTTCGCCCGCACCGTCGCTGCCCGCCTGGACAAGGGCGGCTTCTACGCCAAGCCGATCGTCAACGTCGAAATTGTCTCTTTCGCCAGCCGCTACGTCACCGTGCTCGGCGCGATCGCGCAGTCGGGCCTGCAGCCCGTGGACCGCGAATATCACCTGTCCGAGATTCTCGCCCGCGCCGGTGGCCTGCGCGCCGACAGCAATGACGAAATCGTCATTCGCAATGATGCCGGCCAGGAACAGCGCCTCGCTTATTCCTCGGTCGCGCTCGGCTTGCCGGACAGCGATCCGATCGTCCGCCCGGGCGACCGCATCTTCGCGCCGGTGGCCGAGAACTTCTACATCTACGGACAGGTGAACGCCCCCGGTGCCTATCCGACCAAGAAGGACCTTTCGATCCGCAACGCGCTGGGCCGCGCGGGCGGGCTGACGCCCAACGGATCGCAGGGCAAGGTCAAGATCTTCCGCAAGGGGCAGCAGATGAAGCTGTCGCTGGAAGACAAGGTTCTGCCGGGCGACACGATCGTCGTCGGTGAGCGGCTGTTCTGATATCGTCGTGTTCGGGGGTTCGCCGCACACCGCGGTCGAGGAGTTGATACATTGAGCCTGATCCAGTTCTTCCAGATCCTGTGGGCACGGCGCGTGATCGTGCTCGCCGCGCTGCTCAGCTGCGTCATCGCTGCGGCGGTCACGGCCGAGCTCCTGCCCGAGCGCTACACCGGCCGCGCGCGGGTCATGCTCGACGTGATCAAGCCCGATCCGGTGACCGGTCAGGTCATCGGCAACCAGTTCCTCCGCGCTTATACCCGGACGCAGATCGAGCTGATCAAGGACTATCAGGTCGCCGAACCCGTGGTCGACCGCCTCGGCTGGGCGAGCAACCCGGCGATCATCCAGAGCTATCAGAACTCGGTGGACAGCCAGAGCGAAGACATTCGCCACTGGCTGGCGCGCGAAATCATCCGCAACACCGATGCCGACCTGATCGAAGCGTCGAACATCATCGAAATCACATTCAAATCGTCGAACCCCGACACCGCGCGGCGAATCGCGACGGTGCTGCGCGACACCTATGTCGACGTCAGCCTCCAGCTGCGCCGCGACGCCGCCGGCAAGACCGCCGACTGGTACCAGCAGCAGCGTGACGATGCGCAGCGTCTGGTTCAAGCGGCCGAAGCCGAGCGCGCAACATACGCCAAGGAGCACAATATCGTGCTCAACGCGCAGAACATGGACCTCGAATCGGCGCGGCTCGATGCGTTGTCGGCGCAATCGGCCAGCGCTGCCGCGCTCGGCGCGACGCCGCAGCTGCGGTTGCCGACCACCGCCGGACCGGCGCAGATGCAGCTTGCCGCAATCGAGCAGCAGATCGCCCAGGCCGGTCAGACGCTCGGCCCGAATCACCCGATGTTCCAGGCACTGGTTCGCCAGAAGACCGTGCTGGAGCAGGCGGCGGCACGCGAACGTGCCTCTGGCGGTGCCGTGGGCGGCGGCAATGCCGGCTCGGCCATCAACGCGGAATATGAGCGGCAAAAGGCCAGGGTCATCGCACGCAGTCCGGAAGTGGACCGCATCCAGCAGATGACGCGGGACATCGAGCAAAAGCGGCAGGAACTGTCGAAGATCGAAGACCGCACCAGCGAGTTGCGCCTGTCCGCCAACGTGTCCGAAACCGGCCTGACTGCAATGGGCACGGCGACGGCGGGCGATCAGCCTGATTTTCCGAACAAGCCGTTGATCATCGCCGCGGCAACGGGCTTCGGGCTGATCCTGGGTATCTGCCTCGCATTGCTGGTCGAAATGCTCGGCCGCCGTGTCCGGACCACCGGCGATCTCGAGATTTCGGCCGGCGCGCCTGTCTTGGCCGAAGTGCATCTCGACTTGCCAGAGCAGCCGCGTCGCTGGCTGCCGTCGCTGGGCCGCGCGCAGCCTGCTTTACCCGCGCCTGAGGCTGCCTAAATGTCCGACGTCATTGCCACCGAACAGCGCGTTAATTTCGCGATCCCCGAGCATGAGGATCCGACGCGCTCCATCCTGCTGCTGACCGAGCCGCACGGCATGACGGCGGAGGCGATCCGCGCGATTCGCACGCGCCTGATCGCCCAGCACGTCCGCATGGGCCGCCGTGCGCTGGCGATCTGCAGCGTGGCGCCGTCGGCCCAGGCCAGTTTCGTCGCCGCCAACTTGGCCGTGGCGCTGGCACAGGTCGATATCCGCACGCTGTTGGTCGAAACCGATTTGCGCCACCCGCGCCTCGCCGGCATGTTCGGCCTGCCAGAAAATGAGCCGGGACTGAGCGACGCCCTGATCGACGAGGATGTCGATGCGAGCGACATCGTGCGCCAGATGCCGCTGCCGACGCTGTCCATCGTGACCGCCGGCCGCGACCCGGCGGCGGGCGTCGAAGCGATGGGCAGCGCGCGCTTCGCAGTGATCGCCAATCGGTTCCTGCGCGAACATGATCTGACGATCTTCACGACGACGCCGTCCAATCGCAGCGCCGACGCGCAGCGGGTCGCGAGTGTCGCTGGCTATGCGCTGATCGTCGCGCGCAAGGATCGCAGTTATATTCGCGATATCGAGGTGCTGAGCAACGCGCTCAAGGCCGACGGCGCGACGATCGCAGGATCGGTGCTGATCAGCGCCTGATGGACGCCGCCGTCGCCAAACGCCCGCCGGGTTTCGACGCGGTCACCGCCCGCTGGCCGCTCGCCATCGGCCTGGCGGCGTTGATCATTCCGACGCTGATCACCCTGGCGCGGGAGAATTGGACGACCGAAGCGGGCATCCAGGGCCCGATCATCCTCGCCACCGGCTTGTGGCTGTTTTTCAGCCAGAAAGACGTGATCCGTGAGCACCGCCGCCCTGGCTCGCTGAAGCTCGCCTTGCCGGTCGGGCTTATCGCGGCACTCGCCTATATCGCGGGCCATGCCTTTGGCTTCCTCGTCGTGCAGGTCGGGGCGACGATCTTGATCTGCGAAGTGATTTTCTACCTGTTTTACGGCGCCGAAGTATGCCGCCGGCTCTGGTTCGCGCTGCTCTACCTCTATTTCGTCGCCCCGCTGCCCGGCTGGTTTCAGGATCGGCTGACCGGCTCGCTCAAGGAATGGGTGTCGGCGTCGGTCACGCACATCCTCAGCGGCTTGGGCATGCCGGTGATCCGCGAAGGCGTGGTCATGTATGTCGCGCAATATCAGTTGCTGGTCGAAGACGCTTGTTCTGGGCTCAATTCGCTGACCAGCCTGTTCGCGATCGGGCTGTTTTACGTCTACATCCTCCACCAGGCGACCGCGCGTTACGCGCTGCTGCTGGCCGCGCTGATCCTGCCCATCGCGATCTTCGCGAACATGGTCCGCGTCATCATTCTCGTGCTGCTGACCTATTTCGTCGGGGATGAGGCTGCGCAGGGGTATCTGCATAATACCGCCGGCATGCTGACCTTCATCACCGCGCTGCTGACAATCATGTTGATCGACTCGGTTCTGCAGCGCTTCATGGTCAAGCGCAGCGAAAGGCGCAGCCTTGCCTGATCGTCGTGATTTTCTAATCGGGGCTGGACTGATCGGCGTCGCCGGCGCCGGCCAAGCGCTGATCCCGCGTCACAAGGTCTCGTTGCTCGGCGACCACAAGCTCGAATCGATGATCCCGCACAAGCTGCCGGGTTTCGAAGCACTCAATGGCGGCGGCGTGATCGCCCCGGCACCGAAGGGCAGCCTTGCCGACCGGCTTTACAGTCAGACCGTGCAGCGGCTGTACCAGACGTCCGAGGGCGACGTCGTCATGCTGCTCATCGCCTATGGCGGCACGCAGAGCGATCAGTTGCAGCTGCATCGGCCCGAAAGCTGTTACCCCGCCGTCGGTTTCTCGATTTACGACGGCGGCAACCGGGCAATTGCCTTGGGCGGCGATGCCACGGTGCCCGTACGCCGACTTTCGGCACGCCTTGACCAGCGTGTCGAGCAAATCTGGTATTGGACGCGGATCGGCGAATATTTGCCGTTGACCGCCGGTGAGCAACGCAGCGCACGCTTCCAAATCGCGCTGGACGGGCTGGTCGTCGACGGCGTCCTCGTGCGCATGTCGGTGTTGACCCTCGACGAACGGCGCGGCGACGCGGTGAATGAAGCCTTCGCCCGCGCGCTGATCGCAGGAATCGGGCCCGCTGGCCGCCGCGTACTCTTGGGGACTCGCTTCGCTGCCGCGGGCGGGCCGCCGGCACGTGTCTGAGATCGATCCTGGCGCTACCACTTCCCCGGTAGTTTCGGCGCATGGGCGTCGTGTGCCGGTCCTGCTCGAACTGTCGTCGCTGCTGTTGGTGGTCATTGAGGTCGCCGTGCTCCTCGGCGCCGCTGCCTTTAGCTGGTGGCTAATCCTCGATGATCTGAACGCAGAGCGGACACGCAGCTATGTCGGCACGATCTTCCTCGCGCTGACCTTCTTTGCAACCTTTGCCGAATTGACCGGCGCCTATGATCTCGACGCGCGGTTCTCGATGCGCGTGGCGTGGAGCCGGCTGCTGATGGCCTGGTTCGTGACGATCGGCTTCGTCATCGGCGCAGCGTTCTTCCTGAAATTATCGGCGACATTTTCGCGTGCGTGGCTCGTCGCCTGGTTCGTGACTGGTCTGGGCGGACTCGTGATCGCACGTGGCGTGGCGACGATCATGTTACGCTCGGCCCGCTCCCGCGGCGTGTTCAACCAGCGCGTGGCGATTTTCGGCGGCAGCGAGCAGGGCTGGCGCATCGCCCGTCACATCCTCGGCTCGAGCCGCGTAACCATCGACCTTGTCGGTATTTACGATGATCGCAGCGCGTCGCGTCTGCCGCCGCCACAAGGCGACGTCCCACTGTGCGGCGGGGTCAACCAGCTGGTGGAGGACATCCGCAAGGGCGAAATCGAGCAGGTCATCATCGCACTTCCCTGGCAGGAGGAGCGGCGCATCCAGGAAATCGTGACGACGCTGTCGCTGACGCCGGTGCGGATCCGTCTCGCGCCCGACCTCGTCGCTTACATGTTTTCGCAGCGGGCGATGGTGCTGCTCGACAGCGTGCCGCTGATGACGCTGTTCGAACGGCCGATTTCGGGCACCGACCAGATCCTGAAACGCGTCGAGGATATCGTCATCGGCACCATCGCGCTGATCCTTGCCGCGCCGATCATGCTGGTGACGGCCATCGCGATCAAACTCGACAGCCCTGGCCCGATCCTGTTCAAACAGCCGCGCGAAGGTTTCAACAACAAGCGTTTCCTGATCTGGAAATTTCGCTCGATGCGGACCGACAAGCTGGAATATGACGGCATCAATCAGGCGACCAAGCACGATCCGCGCGTCACGCGCGTCGGCCGTTTCATCCGCGCGACATCGATCGACGAGCTGCCACAGTTTTTCAACGTGCTGAAAGGCGACATGTCGGTGGTCGGACCGCGCCCTCATGCCGCGACCACCAAGGCGGGCGGGCGCGAATTCAAGGATGTCGTGTCGACCTATGCCGCGCGGCACCGCGTCAAGCCGGGGATCACCGGTTGGGCGCAGGTTTCGGGCTGGCGCGGCGAGACCGATACCGAAGACAAGCTGGTCCGCCGTCTGGAGCACGATCTGCACTATATCGAAAACTGGTCCGTGCCGTTCGATCTGTACATCATCGCCAAGACCGCGTTCGCCGCGGTTTCTTCCAAGGCCTATTAGCCGCCGCGTTGCTGCCGCATTCGCTTGGCAGGGGGACATCCTGATCCTAGGATTCCTGCCATGACCGACCGTACTGCCACGTTCGACGCCATCAAGGCGCAGATCGAACCTTTCAATAAAAAGGGTGTCGCCGTCACCGACGCGACAACCTTTGCCGGCGATCTCGAATGGGATTCGCTGACCGTGATGGATTTCGTCGCGGCGATCGAGGACGAGTTCGACATCCTCATCACCATGAACATGCAGGCGGAGATCGAAACTGTCGGCCAGCTGGTCGACGCCGTGAACAAGCTCAAGTCATGAGCGACGCCATCGACACCGCCGCCGACGCGCGCACGCCGGCGGAAACCGACGCGCCCAAGGACTTGTTCAGCAAGTTCGATCCCCTGATTCAGGAACGCGAGGCGCTGATGGCGACGGGCGTGCGCGATCCGTTCGCGATCGTCATGGAGAAAGTCACCTCCCCCACGCGCGCGGTGATCAAGGGCAAGGAGACGATCCTGCTCGGTACTTACAATTATATGGGCATGACCTTCGATCCCGATGTGATCCAGGCGGGAAAGGACGCGCTCGACACCTATGGCAGCGGCACGACGGGCAGCCGCGTGCTCAACGGCACCTATCAGGGCCACCGCGAATGCGAGGAGGCCCTAAAGGAATTTTACGGCACCACGGGCGCAATGGTCTTTTCGACCGGCTATCAAGCCAATCTCGGGGTGATTTCGACGCTCGCCGGGCGCGGCGACTACGTTGTCATCGATGCGGACAGCCATGCATCGATCTATGACGGCTGTTTCCTCGGCGATGCAGAAATCGTCCGCTTCCGGCACAACAGCGTCGAAGATCTGGACAAACGTCTCGGCCGCCTCCCTGCCGAAGCGCAGAAGCTCGTCGTTCTCGAAGGCGTCTATTCGATGCTGGGCGATATCGCGCCCTTGCCGGACATGGTCGCGGCCGTACGCAAACATCCCAATTGCATGATCCTGGTGGATGAAGCGCACGGCATGGGATTCTTCGGCGAACATGGCCGCGGCGTGTTCGAGGAGCAGGGTGTTTCGGACGATATCGACTTCGTCGTCGGCACATTCTCCAAGTCGGTCGGCACGGTCGGCGGATTCTGCGTGTCGAACCATCCGAAATTCGAAATCCTGCGCCTCGTTTGCCGTCCCTATGTCTTCACCGCCTCGTTGCCGCCCAGCGTGGTCGCGACCGCCGCGACCTCGATCCGCAAGCTGATGCATGCGGGCAATAAGCGCGCGCATCTTTGGGAGAACAGCCGCGTGCTGCACGGCGGCCTGCGCGAGATGGGCTATACGCTCGGCACCGAAACGCCGCAGTCGGCGATCATCGCGGTCATCCTGACCGATCAGACACAGGCGGTGGCGACGTGGCAGGCGCTGCTCGAACTTGGCGTGTATGTGAACCTGGCACGGCCGCCCGCGACCCCGGCGGGCATGTTCCTGCTGCGCTGCTCGCTGTGCGCCGAACACAGCCGTGAAGAAGTCGACGTCATCGTCGACGCATTCCGCAAGGCGGGGCAGATGAGCGGTGCGCTGAGCGACTGATCGGTGTTAATAACCCTCCGTTAACTATAAGCGGCCAGAGCGGGGCGCGAGGTACGGCGGGTGCAGATCAGGGTAAGTCCACGCTGGCGCATGGGGCTGGCAATCGCCACGGGTGCGATTGCCGCGCTGATCGTCATTGCGCTAATCGCGCTCCTCAATATCTCGATTCGCGAACGCGACGCCGCGATCGCCCGCCAGCAATCGACGTACGAAGTGATGATCCTGGCGCGACAGCTCAACGCCTCGATCAGCGAGTCCGAGGCGGTGCTTGGCCGCTTCGTCATCAGCGGCAAGGAAAAGGGCGCAAATTTCGGACGATTGTATTTCGACCGCTGGCGGCTGGCCGGTGCCGAAATCGAAGCACTCGACCGCGCGATCTATGATCCCCCGACTCAGGACCTGATCAACCGATTGCGCCAAGTGTACGCTGCGCGCGGACAGGAACTCGCGGCGGTCGCACTGCGCACCAATTACGGCCAGAACGCACAGGCTTTGAGCCTGTATTACGATGCCGGCCGCTCGGACAATGTCGTGCGGATTTCACAGCTGCTCGACGCCATCGTTGCCAATGAGCGCCAGCTGCTCGACACCCGGACCGATGCCGCGGCACTGCGCATCGGACGGTCGAATTCGGTCACCACGGCACTGTCACTATTTGGTGGCCTGATCGCGGTCGGCGCGATGCTACTGGCGTGGCGGCTACTCGAGGCGCAGCGCGAACGCGAGGACGAGGAAAGCCGCAGCGCCGAACTCGAGGTCGCGGTGATGGAGCGAACCGCCGAACTACGGCACCAGATGATCGAACGTGAAGCCGCCGAGGAAAAGCTGCGCCAGGCACAAAAGCTGGAGGCGATCGGTCAGTTGACTGGTGGAATCGCTCACGATTTCAACAACATGCTTGCCGTCGTCGTTGGCGGCATCGACGTCGCTCGTCGCCGCTTGCCTCGTGGCAACAACACCGTGCGCGAACCGCTCGACAACGCGATGGAGGGCGCGGAACGCGCCGCCGCGCTGACCCGGCGGCTGCTCGGGTTCGCCCGCGCCGAACCGATGAATTCGCTGCCCACCGATGCCGGCGTGGTCATCGCCGACATGATGCAACTGCTTGACCGGGTGATCGGCGATACGATCCGCGTGAGCATCGAGCGCGCCGATGGACTGTGGCCGGTCATCGTAGACCGGCATCAATTCGAGAACGCGATCCTCAACCTCGCGGTCAATGCGCGCGATGCCATGCCGGGCGGCGGCTCACTGGTGCTGAGCACGGCGAATGTCACGCGCGACATCGGCGACTTCGTGCGTGTCGCCGTCCAGGATACCGGCATCGGCATGCCTCCCGAAATCGTGGCGCGGATTTTCGAACCTTTCTTCACGACCAAGGCGCTCAATCAGGGCACGGGTCTGGGCCTCAGCCAGATCCATGGGTTCATGCAGGCGACCGGCGGGACGATCGAGATCGATTCGCGCGAGGGCGAAGGTACGCTCGTCGCGCTGCTGTTCCCCCGCGGCGACGGGATGATCGAAGCAGCGGGCGGTAGCGAATCGGTGCCGACCGCCAATCCGACATCGCGCCAAATTCTGGTCATCGAGGACGACACGCGCGTCCTGGCCGCGACCGTTGCGGCGCTCGAGGAACTTGGCCACCGGCCGATCCCCTGCGGCGAACCCCGCAATGCACTGGCGACGATCCTGAAGCACAGCGATGCCGATCTGGTCATCAGCGACGTGATGATGCCCGACATGACCGGGCCGGAAATTCGCGCGTGCGCATTGGCCGAACGCCCAGGGCTGCCGTTCCTCTTCGTCACCGGTTTTGCCGAAGAGGAGGCGGTCGACGCGCTGCAGGGTGCTCAGGTATTGCGCAAGCCCTTCACGGTCGCGGCACTGGGCAACGCGATCGAAGCAGCGCTGAACGCTGCGCCTAGCGAACTTGGCCCCGCGCCATCAGCCGCGGCAGCATGACGAGCGCGGCAAGCAGCGGGTGCCGCCGCTGCCACGGGGTGACGGTAACGGGATGCCCCGAATGGCGCGAAATCTTCCAAGCGAGATAATCGATCCCGCCGGCAAAGGTCAGGCTGGCCTTGGCAAGTTTGGCGAGCTGGCGCGCCTTGCTCCAGCGGCGTAGGCGGGGCCATTGACCTGAATGATCGGGCAGTGCGCCAAACGAGGCAGACAGACTGGCGTAGCGTTCCGGATCCGCATCGACGATGCTCCCCGGACGGGCGGCACGCTCGGCGCGTAGTTCGCTGGCATAGGTTGCGGCAAACGCACTGCGCCACGGGTCGTCGCCCGTGCGCGGCGTGACCGACAGCAGCGTGCGGGAAGCCTCAGCAATCGCCGCCAGGATGGGCTCAGCACTGCCCCATACGAGCCGCAAGGGTTGGGCTAGACGCGCGAAGGTCGACGGATCGCGCGCGGCAACACTCGTTTCACGCCGAAGATCGGCGAGGCTGAGCACGGCATATTTGGCGCTCAGATCGTCACGCGCGAACGGAAACACGTTGGGCGGCAACAGCCGATTTACCGTCGCCAGCCAGCGACGGTCATAGGCTCGGCCATAATCCTCAACGATCACGTAGAAATCGAGCATGCCGCTGAGCGTCGCGTCACGGAGGCAGGAGCCGTAGAACAGCACGGCCAGCGTGCCCGGATGTTTCGCCGCAATGTCCGCCGCCATCGCGTTGACGCGCGGATCGACCGGGATCGCCAGCTCGTCGGCGACGAGCCTTTCGAGCGGGGTCACGCCGCGAGGCGCAGGAACGGCATCGGCGCGGTCGAGCGCAAGGTGATCGGCCGCCCGCGTGCGGCGTGAAAAATCTCGCCGTCGAGGATGACGTCGGACGCGTCGCTTTCGATGCGAATCTGATCGCCATGGTCGATGTGTACGCCGGTGAAATGCTGCTTGCCCGCTCGCCCGGTCAGCCCGGCGAAGAAGGCGCGCAACACGGCCATCGCCGACCGGTCGACCGCCATCAGCTTGAGCCCGCGCGCGGACCCATCAGCGCGCGTCCCCACCAGCATCTGTTCGAGCGTGGTGACGATCAGGATCGAAAAGCGCCCCTCGCGCCGGCCATTGCCAAGCGACACCCGCATCGCTTCGGGCGCCTTCGGCAGAAACCGCGCGGTGATGCCGGTCAACACGGTGAAGAACGACGCAAGCGTGGCGAGCACGTGGCTCAGCCCGTTGGGCAGGCCGAGCGGATAGAGATGATTGCGGCAATAAAGCATCGCATCGGCCAGGCCCGCGCCGCCCATGAACATCCCCAACACTGGTGGAGCGTCATTTTCGGAGAGCGCGATAAGTTCGCGCGTCACGACGTGGGGCTCGATGCCGCTGTCCGCCATCGCCACGATGCGGTCGAGCGCTTCGACCGGATCACCACGCCAACCGAGATCGAGCGCAATCAAATTGGTCTTGCCATTGGGCAGCACCGCAACCGGCGGCGGATTATCGCCGAACTGGCGGCCGCGATGCAGGGCGGTCAACGCTGCCTGCACAGTTCCGTCGCCGCCGTTGATGATCAGCACTCGAGGACGGACGCGCGCAATCGAGGCGAGCGCATCGTCGATCTGCCCGACCGCCTCGACCTCGTAGTGAAAGATGTCCGAATGCCGCGCGCAATATTCGCGGATGCGGGGCAAAAAGGCGCGATTGCCCGTCGAAGTGGGATTCGACAGGAGCGCGACCGTCGCCATCGTCAGCCGCGGTACCGCACGGTCACGGGCACGGCCGTAACACCGGCGCCGACATGCACCTGCACAACCTCGTTCGGCGGGCGGCGCTTGAACACGACGTCGAGCAGCGACAGATTCGGATTGCCCGAAACGCCGACGCCATCAGCGGCGCTCGTCTTGCCGTCGCCATTGATGTCCTGGCGCACATCGACGGCGTAAGTCCCGGGTTTCACCGGCAGGCAATATTCGACCGGGCCGGACGCCGGCGGTGCCTTGTAGACCGCAGCGGTCACCGCCCGCTTGTTGAAATATCCGCTAGGGTCGCCGCCAAAGGCGCGCACCCGCACTTCCGCGGTGCGGTTCTTCAGCCCGGAGACCTTGACGAGCAGCGCCGGCCCGTCGCACGCGGCGGCCGGAGCGGCGGTCAGCGCCAAGGCGGCGCAAGCAAGGCTGTGCTTCCATGTCATCCCTCGCTAAATGGGCTGTGTTTGCGGCGAAATGATGGTCGGAAAGGGCCTGGTTCCAACTTGCTGAGCGCCACCGACCGCTACATTGCCCGCCAGATCATCGTGCCGCTGGTGTCATGCCTCGTCGTCGCGGCGATGCTGCTGGTGCTCGACCGCATGCTCCGCCTGTTCGATTTCGTCGCGCAGGAGGGCGGTCCGGTCAGCGTCGTGTGGAAGATGCTGGCGAGCCTGCTGCCCGAATATCTGTCGCTCGGCATTCCCATCGGGCTGCTGATGGGTATCCTGCTGGCGTTCCGCAAACTCGCGCTGTCGACCGAGCTCGACGTGCTGCAGGCGGTCGGTCAGGGCTATCCGCGGTTGCTCAAGGTGCCGTTTATCTACGCCATCGTGCTCGCCATTGTGAACCTGGCGATCGTCGGCTTCATCCAGCCCCGCGCGCGCTATGCCTATGAAGGGCTGCGTTACGAATTGCGCTCGGGCCAATTGGGCGCCTCGATCAAGGTCGGCGAATTCACCCGGCTGGGCAAGAACCTGACGCTGCGGATCGAAAAGAGCGCCAAGGAAGGACGCGAGCTGACCGGCATGTTCGTCAACGTCCGCCGCGCGAATGGCGAGGATGTCGCCGTTACTGCCGAACGCGGCACCTTCCTGTCCACCGACGATCCCGACACGATCATCCTGCGGCTCGAGAATGGGACGCTGGTGCAGGACAACCCCAAGTTCGCCAGCCCGCGCGTGCTGTCCTTCACCGCGCACGATCTGCCGATTGACCTGCCCAAGATTGGCGCGTTTCGCGCGCCGGGCGAACGCGACCGCGAACTGACCCTGCCGCAATTGGTCCGCACCGCGAAGGACGACGCAGCCAACGCGATGAAACGCGACAAGGCGCGCGCCAATTTTCATTTTCGCATGGTCGAGGTGGCGATCATGTTGCTGCTGCCGCTGCTAGGGCTCGCGTTGGCGGTTCCGCCGAAACGCTCGACCTCGGCGCTGGGCGTGTTCCTGTCGATCGTGATGGTCGTCGCCTATCACAAGGTGAACGAATATGCCGAAGGGGTCGGCGGGCTCGGCTATATCAATCCGGTGATCGCGCTGTGGCTGCCCTTTGCCCTGTTTGCGGCACTCATTGTGTGGATGTTTTACATCCTCGCCTTCGTGCCGGGCGGGCAGCCGATCGGCGGGCTCGAACGCGTTTTCGGCAAGCTGGCGGGCGCGATTAGGCGCTGGTTCGGCCGCTGGTCAGGACGGACAGCCGCCAATGCTTGATTTCTTCCCGTCGCGCACGCTCGCCTGGCACATGGCCAAGATGTACCTGGTCCGCTCGATCGCGGTGATGGTCGTGCTGATCATGGTCCTGCAGGTGCTCGACCTGCTGGGCGAATCGGACAACATCCTGAGCGTTCCGGGGAACGGTCAGGCCCAACTGCTGACCTATGTTTCGCTGCGTATCCCACAGCTGATTCAGCGCTTCGCACCGTTCTGTTTCCTGCTTGGCGCGCTCGTGACGCTCGCGACGCTCAACCAGAACAGCGAAGTTATCGCGATGAAGGCGGCCGGGCTTTCCGCGCATCAGGTGCTCGCGCCACTCATCCTTGCCAGTGTCGGCGTCGCCGGGCTGACCTTCGCCTTCAACGAGCGCATCGTGCCGCGCGCGGCGGCGACGCTGAACCGCTGGCAGGCAGTCAATTACGGCAAGCCGCCTTCGGGCAATGAGGGACAGGTCAATGTCTGGGTGCGAGACGAGGACGATCTGATTCACGCCGCGGTGGTCACTGGGCGCGGCAATGCCGTGCGTCTGCAGGATGTGCACATCTACGATCGTCAAGGCGGTCAGCTGCTCCGCACGATCGAGGCGGCGCATGGCCATTACGACAAGGGCGCGCTGATCCTGCACGACACGCGCACCTTCGATGTCGCGTCCGGCAAGGTTATCAAGGCGCCCGATCTGCGCTTCGGCTTCGCGCTGCGCCCTGACCAGTTCACGTTGAGCAATATCGATCCGGCCGGGCTCAGCTTTATGGGCCTGCGCCAGGCGACCAGCGATCTCGAAGCCGCAGGGCGCCCGAGCGTGCCGCAGCGCGCCGCCTTGTGGCACAAGCTCTCGGGGCCCCTCTCGACGATCCTCATGCCCCTGCTCGCCGCGGTTGCCGGCTTCGGCCTTGCCCGTACGGGTCAGCTGTTCGTCCGCGCGGTGATCGGCATGGCGCTCGGTTTTGCCTATTTCGTCGCGGACAATTTCGGCCTCGCGATGGGCAATCTGGGGGCTTACCCAGCTTGGCTCGCAGCGTGGGGCCCGTTCGTCCTGTTCCTGCTGATCGGCGAAGCGGTGCTGATCAGGAGCGAGGAGTAAACGTCTTCCGCGTCAGGTCGCTGACGAGCCCCGGCAGGCCCGCATAGCTCGCCTTGTGGTACGGTGAAGCCGGTTCAACCGCAGCAGTGATGCGGCGGTGTGCCTCGGCAAGATTATGGTACGGCACGCCCGGCAGCAAATGATGCAGCGCGTGATAACGCAGCCCGACGGGCGCCCAGAGCGCGGGCAGCAAGGTCGGCGGCGGCACGTTGACCGTATCGAGATATTGCGCGGTGACGGTCATCGCCTCGCCCTCATTTTCCCACAAATGCGCGACGAGGGTGCGCACCTGGTTGAGCACCATCACCCCCGCAGCCACCGCGAGGAAGATAAGAAACGCGCGCAGCGGGATGGCGCCGGTGGTCACGAGCGCGATCAGGGCGATCGCCCAAATGGTGCAAGCGGCTTCCTGCGCATACCATTGGCGCTTGAGCTCACCTTCGGGCGGGCGGCGGCGAAACAGCGGGTTGATCTGCAGCCCCGAAAATCGCTCGACGATAAGTTGACGTAGCTTGACGTTGAGGAGCGATAGCGGCGTCAACACCCCGAAGCGGATCAGCATCGCCACAGGAGCGAGCGCCGATACGATGACGAACAGCGGCACCGTCCACGGCTTCATCAACGCGAGCGGCAAATATTCCGGGTCTTCGACCGTGCCGTAGCGCGTCTTGTTGTGATGCAGATTGTGAACGCCTTCGTACATGAACGACGGCACCAGCAGCGGCGCGCCGACCAACGCGTTCCAGCCGAAGCGGAACCAGGGGAGGTCGCGGTGCTTGATGTGAGTCAATTCGTGAATGAAGCTTCCCGCGCGGTACAGCGCGAGGATCGCGACCAAACCGCTGACCCAAGCCCATGCGCCCGCCAGCAAAATCGCGCCGGCCAGCGCAGCGTAGCCGAGCACCGCCGAGACGATGAAATCGCCCCAATAGACGGCCGGCTTTACCCCGTTGAGGTCACGCGACAGCTCCGCCGCCGCGCGCAAAAGCGCGACGTCATCGGCGATGCGCGGTCGCGCGCTCGCGGTGTCGGCGCCGGGCCGTTCAAAGGACAGGGCTGTGGCCATGATGTTGCTGTGGCAGAAGATAGTGGCAGCAACATGGCTTTGCCACCCGCGCCGCTCGATGCATAACGGATTGAGTTTGGCCCATTATCGTACGGACTAGGCTGGCCGGATGGTTCATACGTGCCGATCCTGCGCCGATGGGGTCGGAAGCGTTGTGGGTGATTTTGCTCGCCGAGAGCGGGCAGGAAGTGGCGCGTGTCGGCTTGCCGCGCCCCCCAGACCGCGACCAATTGCCATTACGCGAGCTAGCGGCCGAGGGCTTGCGTCATGACGCGGCCGCAATGATCCTGGTGCGCGACGCCGACGATGCGGCGTGCCGCCCCTGCCCCGTCGAGATGACGATGATCGAGACCGCCCGCCGCACGCTCAGCGTGATCGGTCTGCGGCTCTTTGACTACATCCTATGGTACGGCGAGCATTGCGCCAGCCTGCGCGAATCCGGATGGCTCTAGCGGCGCGGGCCTTTGTTCGGCCCGGTAGAACGCGGCGGACGCGGGCCATCGCCACGCGGCGGCCTTGGCCCCCGTGGCGGACCGTCCCCGCGGCCATCATTTCTGGGCGGCCGCCCGGTGTTGTCGCCGCGACGCGGCACAACCTGCCCCTGTGCGGGACGCGGACGCGGCGTATCGGGGCGCGACGGCGCGACCGAATAACCTTCGCGCAAGAGCTTGGTCAGCGCGCCGCGCACGCTTTCGTCGATCGACTGCCGCAACTCGGCGGGCAGATCGGCCGTTGCCGTGTTGGCGTGAATCGCGCCGATATCCCGCAGCAGGTTGTTCGGGAGCCCTTTGGACGCTGTCTTGAGCGCGCCGATCGCGTCGACCACGGCCGACGCGATCACATCACGCATCACTTCATTGGCGGAACGGTTCATGCCCGCGCCATGCGTCGGCCCGCTCTGCGTTGCAAGCGGCGGCGCACCGCACCGATCAAGCCAAAGCCGGCGATCATCATCGCCCAGTTGGCCGGCTCTGGCACGCCGCCAAGGCTCGTGATGCCGATCGAGGCCGGTGCCCTAAAAGCCAGCGACGTTGAGCGAGCCGTCGCGAAAACATTGGGATCACGATAGATCAGAGATTGCCCCGCCGCCGTATGGCTTGCGTCCCAGTTCGCAATCGCCGCGAGTGCGAGCGCATCGGCCGTGCTCAACACATCGCCTCTGCGGGTCAGCGTGCCCAGCTGATTGAAGATATAGGCTCCGGCATAATTGCTGGTCGACGTTACGCTGTTAACCTGTTCGAGCCGTTCCCAAGTCTTGGGGATGGCAAGACGGGCATTCGAATAGAGGCGGTTGCCCGAAACCGTCACACGATTGGCGGCGGAGGCAGTAATGCCGTTGTACATCGTGCCCCATAGCAGATTGTTGGTCACGCTGACCTGGTCGAGCTGCGAGCGGATGCCGTTGCCATTTTGCAGGAAAATGCCCTGCATCTGGCCCGCCTTGCTGCCGATGATCAGGTTGTCGGTCACCGTCAGGTTCAACGTACCGGCACCGCCGTTGAACAGCTGGATGGCGTCGGGATGGTCCGCGCCCTGCGGCCGGAAATCGGAAAAGCGGTTGCGCGCGATCGTCGAGCTCGTGGCGCCGTCGCTGATGATGCCGTCGGTCCGAATACCCGTAAAACCGTTGTCCGAGATGTTCAGACGGCTCGAACCGTCGGTGAGGATCGCGTGGCTGAGTTCGGTGAAGCTGTTCGCGGCGACCGTGACATTCGTGCTTTGCGACAGACGCAGCCCGCGCGGTTCGTTGCTGACGCCGCCGCCCAGCACCCCGCGAAACACCATGCCGCTGAGCCGGATGTCGTGGCTCTGGCTTACGATGGCGGCGTAAACCGTCGGATTTGCCGATCCAGGCGCGGGCGCCGAAGCGATTAGCCGCGTCAACTTCAGATTCGACGAATTGCTCACCCTAATGCTGGTGAACACCGGCATATTCGTCGAATTCGCCGAAACGATATTGATCGCCGACGCTGGGTTGATGTTCTTGAATTCGAACGCACCGTAATTGCCCGGAGCAACCTGGATTGTATCGCCCGCAACCGCGGACTTCACCGCGGCGTCGAGTTGCGCCGCATTGTAAACCGTACGGGTTGCCGCTTGCGCGACGGAAGTCACCGAACACGCTGCAGCGACCGCTGCAACGCTGCAAGAAATTTTCATGAATTGAGTCCCACCCCAACGCGGCGGGGGTCACCGCGTTAATTATGGTTAATAACGCAGGAAGCGGAATGAGTCTTTCGTTTTCAGGTGGTTGAGCGCCTGCAAATCAACGGTTCGGCTCAAGTGAAGCACCATTGATCCGCCAGTCGCAAAGATCGGCGCGGATTCCGCGGCACGGATCGCCGCGCCAACCGAGCGCCCGACCGCGCTCTTCGCCATAGCCCAGAGTCAGACCCCCGGTGTCGCCCAATGGCACACCAACCACGCCGTAAACCGAGCGATAGCCGCCCGTGCCGACAGCCACACCAACCTCACCATGCACACCGCGATCGAGTTGCGGAAGCTCGGGCAGCGCATCGGTCGCCTTGGCCTTGCGCGCCGCCCCCGCTTCGATCGCGGCTTCGGCTTGGCCCGGCGTCAGGCGGATCGTCTCGGCTTGGGCGGCGACGGGCATTACGCAGGCGAGAACGAGGATGAGCTTGTGCATGCCACGGACCTGCGCCGGCCCGGCTGTCCGGCGGATGAACACGTCATCCGCCGGGCTCGCCCACATCACGCCTCGGCGGGGGCTTTCGCCTTGCCGCCCTTCTTGCCCTTTTTGGGCGGCGCCGGGGTAA